>CAYHWM010000017.1:0-13586 GCA_964359925.1 uncultured Methanosarcinales archaeon | reverse complement strand
ATAGAACCACTTTTCAAACACAAAGGAAGATTCGAAGATTACGGATTGTGGAAAAAAGAGTTCGAAGAATTAGGACTGCCAAAAAAATCATTTGAAAACGATGTCATGGAAAAATTGGTTGATTACAAAAGCGGAGTTCATTACAAATGATAAACATATCATCACTCGAACAATACTTCCCACAGGTGAATACACCAATACGTTACAACGACTACACATTCACCATACTCTTTCGAGAAGACGAAGACACATTTCTCATAAACCTCAAGATAAAACAACGAGACACGAAAGAAGAGCACTTCATAGGATTCCGTTTCGGGATAGGTAAAGATAAAAAAAGAGAAGACGCATCACACGAGACTGACAAGCCACATTTCGAAATTGACATTTATAAAAGAGAGAAAGAAGCATTTTCCGCAACGATTTATTTCACATTCGAAAACTCTGAAGACGAGAAAATAGTTGAATACGCAAAAGGAACCATAGTTTTGATAGACAAAATTATGAAACAGTTTATACACACTGAAAAATTAGAAACGACACTCATTGAAAAAGTAATATATGAAAAAGCAGTACTTGATGAACTCTCACGATTCGAACCCATACTCATAGATGCACTCTATGATTGCTACAAACGAAGCGATTTAATCATCAGAGAAGGAAACCAGCACATCATTGTCAAAACGCCTCACAATTTCAGAAAATATCTCGGAATAGATTCAGGTATGAATGACTTAAACCCATTACTCTTACCACTCCTGAAAAAGATAGAAGCAAAAGAGCGAAGTTGAGAATATCAAGAACAGAAAACCGCAACAGAAAAAGAATCACGAAACACGCCTCCACTCCCTCTCGAGCAACACAGAGCACATAGTCTCAACTTGAGGAAGATACCGTGAAAAAGTAGTCAGAAGAACATCATCAAAACATTCCCAAACAGTATCGTGAGTAAGAGTGCGATAAGGAACGCAGGTACGAATGGCAATCCGTACTTGACGACGACTCGAGGTATTTTTTTCTGAGCATAGAGTTTTTTGAGGAGTGCTATTTCTTCGAGTGTAACTCCTGTTCCTCCGCTTCGAACAATGATCTTTCCTCGGTACTTTGCTGGGCTTCCAAGCCAGTCTCCTTCGGTGAGCTTGTTGGGAGTGATTGTTTTGATGAACGCGATGCGTTCCACGAGGCTCACGATGGTCGCGAGTGAGAGGAGTAGTGGTGTTCCTATGCCGAACAGTAAGAGTCCTGCTTTGGTGAGGAAGTTGTCGACGAAGAAGAGAGTGATGAGTGATAGTATGGCGATGATTGTGAGGATGAGTAAGTACTTTTTGTGGCGTGGTTGTGATAGTTGTTGTTTGACTCCGTTCCAGTGTTTGAAGAGAAGTACGATGAACCAAACAATACCATACGTTGCCGCCGCAGGTACTAAGTTTACGAGGAATGTTATTCCAACGTGTGAGAGTGGCATCCAGAATCCAATGAGTGAGCCAACGGAAGCTATCGTTTTCACGTCTCCTCCACCCCATTGTCCTGCAAAGAAGAATGAGAATCCGAGGATTCCGAAGATGAGCAGTCCTGTGATGCTTTCAGCGAGTGGTTGCCAAGAGTTGAGGGTTACGGAAGCGATCGCTGACAATCCAATGCCTGCCGCGAGGAACGTGTAGTTGAGCCAGTCTGGTACTTCGTGCCATTTCCAGTCAGTGATGCTCGCAACGAACAGGAAAAGAAGTGTTGGGAGGAGGAACGTCATGGAGTCTTTCCTCGTGGGAACGTTTATAAAGATTTGCTCCTGAGAGACTCGTGGTGGGGGAGTGGTGATTGGTGTTGCAGACTCATATAGCGTATCAAGTTGAAGAATTAGCGGCCACAGGATTAGATAATATTCCTTTGTTGTGGAGAAGGAGGTCTGAGCAGGTAGTAACTATTCTCGAGACTCATTTCGCTCGTAGTATTCCTGTTGTGACGTTGAACTTACTCGGGAGAAAGTATTTTGATGATGAGGTGGAAGCGTTGATTCTTCTCGTGAAAGAGTTATCTTCATGGAGTAGAAGTTCTCAGTTTCACGCGAAGATTTCAGTGTTGGGACGGTGGTATGACCTTCCTGGTAGGTTAGTTGAGGAGTTGAAGGATCTCGTCACGAAGACTTCTCAGTATGACGAGTTTTTTTTGAATCTTTGTTTCGCGTATGATGCTCAGATGGAGATTGTTGATTCTGCGAGAGCTGTTGGAAGAGCGGTGAGAAGTGGCAAGATTGATCCTGAAACTATTACTGAAGATGTTGTGAGGGAGTACTTGTACGCTCCTCATACTCCTCCTCCGGGTGTTCTCGTGATGACGGGAAATCAAGAGTGTGTGAGGACGTTCTTGTTTGACGCTCCTACGACGAAAGCTCTTATGACCGTGAAGAGGTTTGAAGAATTAACGGTAGATGACCTGAAAAAGGTTGAAGGGCAAGATTTATAAACGCTCACGAGTTACTCGAGAGCAATGGGAAGAATTAAGACGAAGCTGATTAAGTCGTTGACTGAGGAAGTGTTCGGCAGGTATAGAGAGTCCTTCACTCCTGATTTTGATAAGAACAAACTCGCAGTAAATGCGTACTTGGAAGGTTCAAGTAAGAAAGTGAGAAATACTATCGCTGGCTACGTTACCAGACTCGCAAAGACTCGTGAATAGACAGTAAAAGAAACACATCAAACTAGTATAGTAACAGTTTCACGATACCAAGAACACAAAGAAAGTAGTTGGAGGAACACACTATGGACGAACATTTGCAGTACAATGACGTGCACAACGACCGCTATAAGGAAGAAGTAGAGGGAGCTCACCAAGAAGGTGGTGTAGAACCTCAACACTTTGATGATAATGGATTCAGGGATAGCAACATTATCTATATCGGTATGAAACCTTTTATGAATTACGTCACGGGTGTCGTGATGCAATTCGCTACGAAGGGTGCTCAAGAAGTCGTCGTGAAGGCAAGAGGAAAATTCATTTCTCGAGCTGTTGACGTTGCTGAAGTTGCTGCGAAACGATTCTTGAAAGGAGAAGTCGTCACAAAAAACATCGTCATCAATTCTGAACAGTTCACGAACCGCGAAGGTAGAGAAGTGAGAGTGTCAACGATAGAAATAACGTTGGGAAAGAAGTGAGTAGGAAGAGGTTTTCATAATGGCTGTTGACGGTATTGCGCGAGCGATTGAGTATCTCGAGAATGATGATTTCGATAAAGCAACAGCAGAAATTTCTTTTCTCATGTCAAGAGACGGAGAGATGGACAAATGGACGAGAAAAGCAGGAGCAATACAACATACTGCGAGTCAGCTTCTCATAGCACTTTCAGAACTAAAAAATGAACACAATAAGAAAACGAGAAGTTCTGCGTTAACAGCTCTCAGAGTTGCTCTCGCGAATGCGAAAAGAGTAGAGACTGCGTGACCTGAAAACGTCCACTGGACACCAAGCCATAGTCACTGGACATTCCAGCATAGCGTTTATATTCTTGAGCGAGTACGTTTGTTGAATGCAGATGACTCCTGAACTTGCAGAGTTTTGTGGAATTCACGCTGGCGACGGATATATGAGAAAAAGAGGAGTGACGTACGAGGTTGATATCAGTGGAAGTTTGGAAGAACAAGAATATTATGACGAGTATGTGATTCCTCTCGTGAACAAACTTTTCGGAACGGCAATCAAAGGAAGAGCTTTTTTTCCGAGGGGGACATATGGGTTTCGCACGCACGATAAAAACATAGCAAAAACACTCAACGAACAAGGATTTCCTTTTGGAAGTAAGACGTTGAATGTGCATTGTCCGGAAAGTATTCTTGTGTCAAACGATGAAACTATACACGAAGCATTCTTGCGAGGATTCTTCGACACAGATGGATGTGTTTGTTTCGCGAAAAGGTATGGAACATATCAACAGTACAAGAAAGAACATCAAGTGTATCCAAGAATACTACTAACAACCTGTTCAGAGAGACTTGCTGGAGAATTGTGTACGCTTCTCAACAGTCTCTGCTTTCTTACGAGGTGTTACAAAAGAGAAGTTGGTATACGAATGCTCCATCCAACATATGGCATACACCTGAATGGAAAGATTGCTGTGGAACACTGGATGAACACTATTGGAACAAGCAATCCTGTAAAAGAATCAAAATATCTTCTCTGGAAGAAAATGGGTTTTTGTCCTCCAAACACAACTCACCTCGAAAGGCTAAAGGTTTTAAAGGGGGATGTTCTGCAGTCATAAAGTGAAGGGTCTATAGTTTAGCTTGGATAGAACACGCGGCTTCGGCGAACGTTATTGTTCGAAGATACCGCGGGACCGGGGTTCAAATCCTCGTAGACCCGTTGACACAAGTACGTTATCTCACGATTGACAAAGACATCGCACGTTTGTCCGATGACAAATGGCTTTCTTTTTTCTCGTCGAGGTTTCATCTTCCTCCTGTTGTTTCTTGGTTTGTTGGCGTGGGAAGGGATGGTGACGTGTGGAGTCAGACTGCTGATGGTGGAATGTATCGGGGAACGATGCCTTTCACAGATACTCGATTCATTGAAGAATTTGGTTCGTCGTTGGGAGATGGCGCTCACTCGTACGTCGGTTCGAGAATGAAGAAATTTGTCGATGATATTCTCGGATATGATGGTGTCCCCGTTGTTGTTCTTCCACCGAGCGATTGTAGTATCCAGAGAAGTATTCCGTTACCGAGGAGAATCGGGCGATGTATTGACGTTCACGTTCCTGTCAGTGAATTGGTGAACATGTTGGAGAGAGAGTATACTGCGACGTGTGCTCAAGAGAAGTCTTTTGCAGAAAGAGTTTTTGGGAGTTTGTTAAGGAGTCGTTATAGCAAATCGCACTAATTTTGAAACATTATGTTAGCGGTTTGCTATACTATAGGAAAGGAGTTTAATTTTGGTATCTTTTTCTTTCCTATATCCGTTGGAATTTGCTCTCTAAACATACTATTATCAAATTCCGACACTATAGTGGAGCTCGCAAATGTTTTATTATTAACGAGATTCACTATTAGCTTTTTTTTATAGAGTTCACCCTACAAAGTAGAGAAGCAACACCATCACAATTCCCACGATGAGTGATATCCATCCAGCGTAGGGGAGGACTCGTTTCGCGTGTGAGTGAGTGAGTCGTTGTGCGAGTGTTGGTGTGAGAAGTCTGAAGAGTCCTTTCAAGAGTGTGAGCCATCCGAAGATTTCGATGAAGAGTGCAGAGGAAAAGTATGGTGTTGTCGTGTTGTAGATGATCGTGAAGAGTCCGAAACCGAACGCGAGAATTCCTCCGATGTAGGTGAGTCCTGCAATTTTGGAGAAGTCGTTTGTGAGTGCTTCATAAAATTTTTTGTTGTTCAAAAATGATACTCCTATGGTGAGGAAGAGTGCAGTGTACAAGAATGCTAAGAACGTTTCGATGGGGTATGTCATACTGTTCACCTCTTGCAGTATTCCACACTGGAGAGATTATAAATGTGTCGACGATGGAAGAGTTAAGCAACAGTCATCGTTTCTGGTAGGAATGTGCATTTGTGTTCTTTCGTGATGAGTAAGTGTTCGTATGATTTGATGAATGAGTAGTCGTCTTGGAGCGTGTGGAGGAGCTCTTGGAGTTGTAGTTGGTTTTTGACGTGGAAGTCGACGTTCAAGTTTTGTGTTCCTATGGCGTTCGCTATGAAGACGACGTGAGGGCTTTGTTTGAGTGTTTCGGTGAGTTGTCTTTTTTGTTCTTTTGTTGCTGATTCGAGGTCGAGGAGTACGTAGTACCATTCGTATCCTAATTTTGTCGGGTTTATTTTTATGGTGAATCGTTGAATGAGCCCGTTGGTTTGCATTGATTTGATACGCGATTTGACAGTGTTCGGAGCGATGAGTAGTTTTTCTGCGATTTTGAGCGTGGAGAGTCGTACGTTGTTGTTGAGTTCTTTGAGAATGTTCTTGTCGACGGTGTCGAGAGTATAAGGTTCTCGTTTTCCGAAGTATGCTGTTGGTGTAAGTTCGTTGATGGGTGTCGCTCGTGGCAAGTATTTTTTTTCGCAGGGCACTGCATCAATAATGATTTGGAAGGTTTTTCCTTCTATGGATTCGTTGAATCGTTCTTGGAGTTGCTCGAGGAGTCTATGAATATCTGTGGGGTCTTTGACGAGTACTGCTGCGAGGATGTTCCATTTTCCTACGCTCGTGACGAGCCAGGAAACTTCTGGTTGTACTTTTAGGTAGTTGATGAAGTCTTTTTCTTTTTTTTGTCGTACTTGGAAGTACAAGTTGTAGTAGGTGAAGCCTAATCGTTGAGCGTCGATAATGGGAAGAAGAGTGTTGATAACGTTGTTGTCAAGGAGGGAGCGTAATCGGTACGTTGTTACTTGTTTGCTGAGTCCTACGTTTCTCGCTATGCTGGATATGCTTTGTCTTGAGTTCTGATCCAGCTCGGAGAGTATTTTGAGATCCTTCACTCCTAAAGAATCCATAAATATTGACAAAATGTCAGAAGTATATAAATCTTTTGATGTTTTGTCAACTTTTGG
This sequence comes from uncultured Methanosarcinales archaeon, assembly GCA_964359925.1. Classification (GTDB taxonomy): domain Archaea; phylum Nanobdellota; class Nanobdellia; order Woesearchaeales; family ARS49; genus JACQMS01. Next base: position 7,044 of record CAYHWM010000017.1, on the reverse strand, counting down.
GGTGAGAGGTTATTAATACGAACAAAACAAGGAACTGCTATGAAAGATGTACTCGAAAAAATCGGTCATCGAATCCTCCCCCAGAAGAGTTCTTTAGATGTTGAGAAAAAGATAGCGACGATTCAGCAACGACGATCAAAGCAATACTTTATTGACGGATACGCGGAATTCTCAACCGCACTACCAACAGCTTCGTAAACACTGAGGGAGAGATTCGTCCTTGTACTGTCTCGTGTAAGAAAGAGTTTTTGCCGTAAAAAAAGGAAGCTTTAAAAGACACCCCTTTCTCCATCGTCGTATGCCTTCAAAGATTGTTATTGGTCACAAAGGAAAAGCGTTGCAGAAAGACGTCGACGAGTCATTGCTTGTTGGCAGGAAGATTGGTGATAAGGTTTCTGGTTCTGAAGTTGGTTTTGAGGGGTATGACTTTGAAATTACTGGCGGTTCCGACAATTGCGGTTTTCCTATGAGGAAAGACGTTGAGGGAGTGAACAGAAAACGAATTCTTTCCGTTCAGGGTATCGGAGTGAAAAAGGTTCATAAAGGTTTGAGAATTCGCAAGAGTGTTGCAGGTAACACGGTCCACTCGAAGACTGCTCAGGTGAATTTGAAAGTCGTTAAGGAAGGTTCTGCTCCATTATTTTCTGAAACTCCTGCAGTTGCTGAGGTGAAAGCGTGAAAATTTCTGAACTGAGACCGAACGCTAACGCGACTCTCGACAAAGTTACTGTTGATGACGTTCCGCCTGCTCGATCGTTTGACAAGTTTGGGAAGCAAGGTCAAGTAACGACTGCGAAAATTTCTGACGATTCGGGGTCGTGTGATTTTACGTTGTGGAACGATGAGATTAACCTCGTCAAGAAAGGCGACGTTGTCGCTTTGAAAGACGTCTGGGTGAAAGAGTGGAACGGGAAAGTTCAAGTCAGTAAAGGTAAAACTGGTAAGATTGAGAAAGTTCAATAAATAATTTGAAAAATATCTACATCTTCTCGAAAAATTCTTCGCGATTGGCACACAAGTCTTTCTTGATTATTTTCAGTAAGAGTCCGGGACCGATTTCTTCACCCGAGTGGCAAGGTATTGTTGTTGCTCGACCATCAGGGTGTTTGTACACCATGTGGCTTCCTGTTGTGTGACTGTACACGAAACCAAACCGTTCGACTATTTTTGCGAGTTCTCGTCCCGTTAGTGTGGGAAGTTTCAAGATAATCAGACCTCTATTTGTTGTACGCCAAGAAACTCCTGAGAGAGTTCTATTTTTTCACCAGTTGTTTCGGTATACGCAAGTATTGCTTCTTTTGTTCTTTCTAAGAGTTGGTCCATCGTTTTTGCTTGCGTGTGACACCCTGGGAGTCCTACAACTTCCGAAACGAGCCATCCATCTTCGTCGCGTTCAATAATCAGAGTGTATCTTGTTTTCATACACCATTCATCACAAGAGGAGTATTTAAATATTGTGCGATTGCACTATCTTGTTATGCTACTCAACAAGTCTCAAGACCAACAAAAAACAGTTCTCCCTTCCACTCTTCACGCTCCACTTCCTACTTCCCACCACCCACTTCCCACTCGTCCTCTTTCTCGTTCGTTGCACTATGGTATCGTCGTCGTCAATAAGCCTGATGGTCCTACGTCTCATCAAGTGTCGGAGTACGTTCAAAGAATTCTCGATATTGATAAGGCGGGGCATTCTGGAACGTTGGACCCGGGAGTGACTGGTGTTCTTCCGACGGCGTTGGGTGACGCTACAAAAGTGACTCAGATTACGTTGAAGAGTGATAAGGAATACGTTGGCCTCCTATTTTTGCATAAGGACGTTCCACAGCAACAACTACTCGACGCTATGAAAAAGTTTACGGGGAGAATTATGCAAATGCCTCCTGTCAGGAGTGCTGTCAAGAGGGTTGAGCGTCCAAGGATGGTGTACGATTTTGAATTGTTGGAACGGAAGGGTCAGGATGTTCTCGTGAGAGTGCGGTGCGAAGCTGGTACGTATATTCGTAAACTGTTTCACGATATGGGTACGCACCTCGGGTGTGGCGCTCATATGGCTCAACTTATTCGTACGAAGGCAGCAGGCTTTTCTTTTGGTGAATCTGTCACATTGCAACAACTTGCTGACGCTGTTCACGAGTACAAATCTGGAAATCCTGAGCGGTTGGAAAAGATGGTGTACCCTGTCGAGCGCATCGTTGAGAAAGTTCCGAGCATTATCGTGAAGGATAACGTCGTGAGAGGATTGCTTCACGGTAAGACGTTGCGTCGCGAAGGTGTTGATTCTTGGTCTCAATTCGCAAAGGGCGAAATGGTCACGTTGAAGAATCGTAAGAACGAGCTTTTGACGATAGCGAATGCTGTTGTCGATAGTGGTCGTCTCGCTGGAATGAGTGACGGTGTTGTAGCGAAGAGCGATCGAGTTTATTATAAGGAAGAATGGTTGTAACTTTTTAGGGGGATGCATATGGGTGGGATGTATGATTGATTCATCGGGCATCATGTTGGAACGGTTTTCTCTCGGGATGAGAGAGTTTCAGGAGTTGATGGAGTTCCCTCAAAAGATTCCTGTGGGTGCTCACGCGAGGATGACCGACGGTTCAGGTTTTGGTAAATCTCTTATCGTAGCATTTCCGGAATGGAATGATACGACGACGTACGCAGTGATGGATTCGGCGATGGGAGCGCGGTATCGAGGAGTACCTATCGTTCCTATTATTCCTGTGCCGTTGGATGATGGTTCTTTCTTGAGGGGTTCTGATGGTTCTCTCGCGTGCGAGAACTTTTTCGTTCCGAAATACTATAACGGTTCCGCAGTTCTTGTTCCTGTGACGACGTATCATCCTGTGAAAGTTCACGGAGTGTATGGTTCTGTGTCGAGATGTTCTGAATTGGTGGAGTCGTGGAACGGCGTGGAGAGGTTTTTGTTGCAACCTTCGGAACGGTTAGAGTTTACTAATAATAAGCTCACAGTGAAGAGGTCATTGGTTCGTGGATCAGTTCCTACTCCGCGATGGGTAGAGATTTCTTCGAGTGATGTTGATAACGTCGAAAAAATGATTGATGGTTTTCAGACGGTGGTCGGTGGGAATATTGCGGTGAAAGGAGTGACGGGGAGTACGGGTACGTATGTGCGATTGTTTCATCAAGGAGAGGTTGACCGTGCTTCTTCGTTCGCGAGAGAGTTGATAAGTCAAGGAGTTGATGTTTTTGTTGAAGAGCGATGGATGCCTGCTCCGTGGTATCGTGATGATGTGTTGCAGGATTGGAATGTAAGAGGAGTGTTCACCGTCGAGGAAACTCCCCGACTTGTTGATATGGAAGTTCGATATCACGAATTGAACGGTATGCCGGTGAACGTGTCGAAAGGTGCTAATGTGGAGGAAGTTTCAGTCGTTGCAAGAAAGTCTAAAGTTCCTCTCAAGAAATTGGAGGATTGTATGATGAACGCGGCTCGCAGTGTTGCTCGTGATGCTACGAGAAATTCTGTTCCGCTCGCAGGCATTCTTGGTGTTGACGCAATGTGGGGGATGGATGGTGGCACTATTCTCGAGGTGAATTCTGGACTCGTTGGTGGATTGGGCACGTTGTACGCTCTACGGGGAAAGCCGTTGAGTGGTATTCGTGATGTTCTTTTGCCAAGCTGGGGAGAATTTTTGTTGTCGAATAAGAGAGCGTTCAATACTGACAGAAGAGTGAGTGATTGGACTCCTGTTGAATTGTCGAGTTCTGATCACGGATTGAGAGCGTATGCTTTTGAGAGTGAGAATTCTTTTGTGAATGCTTCGTATGTTTCTTCGTTAGAAGAAAGAGTTTCTGCTGGAAGAAAGAAGGACGATCAAGAAGGTTCGAGACACTTGTTGAATGTTGCGTCGATGTTGAGAGAGTTAGGATATCGTGATGATGCAGTTCGTATTGCTGAACGTATAAAGAAAGAAGATCCTCGGAGTGTTTCAGCGAGGAAGGTATTATCCGACGTCTATTTTGAGTGGTTCAGAGAGTCTTCCGATACTATGGAGGAGAGGTATGCTCCTTTTCTCGATCGTTCTATCGCGGAGTTGAGGGAGTGCTTGACTATTCATCCTTATGATGAGCCGGCATTGAGAGGGTTGGCTGTGAGATTGTGGTATGGTGGAGAAAGAGAGGAAGCGATGAGCATTTCTTTGGAGGGGCTACGAAAGTATCCTGATAATGATGCACTATTAGCAATTCTTTGCCAGCATCATACGTATTTGCGAGAACAATGGCTCGTTGATCGATGGCTCACTGACGGAGCAGTTCACAAGTTTGCTTCGTGGCACAAGGAGATGGCTGAGTGGTATCAACAAAGGAGGGACGTTGCGAGTGGGAAGTGTTCTGACGAAGAGAAAGACGCAAAAATGAATGTGTCCGTTCAAGAATTCACCGTCGATGGTGAGAAGAAAGAGATACTGTTCAGTGTTGAGCTTATCGGAAAAGGAAAAGAGGTAGCGCAAACTCCTCTGGTCGTGAAAGAGTTTACGGTCAACGCCGGGAAACCGTGGGTGGAACAGATCGCGAGAAAAGTATTGTCAGGAGAAGTTTCTGTCGAAGATTTGAAAGCTATAGGGAATGGTACAATGATGGTGAGAACGTGGGCGATAGATGTTCAGGGACAAAAAGTAGAGGAGAGTCGGAGCGTCTAAAACGGCACTATTTCCTCGTCGTGCCGTACTGGTTCTTTGTTCTTGTCCCATCGTAGTATTTTTTTGAGTGCGTATGATGCTCTCGCGGGTCGTGGACGGTTTCTTTTTCTTCCGAAGACATAATACCCATTGTCATACACTCCTGCAGGTATTGCTGTTGGTGCTTGTTCTTGTGCTCCGTAAAGTTCTACTGATCGCGCTATTTGGTCGAGTTCTTGTGAGGTAATGCTTGGGTGGTAGAGTGTTCCTTTTTGTTTGACGAGTTTGAGTTGTTCTTCGACGTTAGGCGATGTTGTTTCTGTAAGGAGTTGTTCTATCGTTTCGTTCGCGCTCGCTACTTTTTTTCGTTCTTGTACTTCTGAAGTGTATCGTTGCATCATTGCGGTATGGAGTGGTTCAACGAGCAGTCCTTTATGGTTCCACGCGAGGAGGAATGAGTGGTAGTCTGAAGGGTTTCTGAACAGGGATGGTTTGACGTATCGTTGTTGGTATGCGAGGTGTTTTGGAAGTTGTTCGAGTGTTGCGCGAGCGATGCGTTCGCAATCGTTACTTGTTTCTCCTCGGTCGTATCCTGTTGTTTCTCGTGCTGTTCGTTCTACGAATTCCATCAGTGGGTAGTATCGTTTCCACGGTTCTTTGTCGGTAAATACTCTTTTTGTGAGTGCGTCGAGCGTGTCGTAGTGGTTGATGAGTGAGTCTGCGTTTGTGGATATGTCGAGGTATGCTTGTTTCCACCAGTCATTATGTGGTATTCTGTCAGTGATCGTTACCGTTCGGTACGTTCCTGTGTGAATGATGGTGTGCTCGCTTGGTCGTGGTTCTATTTGTGAGAATGCTGTGAGGAATTGTGATAATTGTTTTCGGAGTTCGGGGGCGAGTTCTAATCCTTCGTCAACGAGTCTTGCTGGTGGTTCTGCTGGTTGTTGTAATTGTGGTCGTTTTCCTGATGGTCTGAGGACTCCATATATTTCAGAAAGTCTTCCAACAGCGTCGTAGAGTTGTATTCCGAATGATAGTCTACCGGGCGCGTACAAGTCTTCTACTGTTGCGTTGTCGAACGGTTGAAAGAATACTTCAGGAACGTGAATGTCTGAGGGAGTGATCGCCACCATTCTTTTTTTACCAAGTGCGTTCTCGAGTCCTGTTGCTTGAGTTGTTAACGAAGTATATCTCGTCCCACGATATGATTCTACGACTGTCACACCAAAAACCCCTTTTTGAGTGATGACTGTGTTGTTAGTGCTTTTTAATGATTGTTGTTGTTGAAGGAGCGTATTGGAATGGATAGAATGAATACTCGTTCACTTATACATCGTCGCTGTCGTTCTGTACATTCCTGTTGAGGAAGATTGTGGTGAGTAGTTCGTTGTTGGTGAGTAGTTGATGGTGAACGTGTTGTTTTGTAGTTGTGTTGCGGTGCTTCCCGTGAGTGTTCCTTCGTTGTCGCTTTTTACTTGGAATCCGCACGAGCATCCTCCTACGGGGAATGTTCCTTCTTTGTAGAGTGGTTCTTGGGCGAGTGGTTGTTTTGTTTCTTCATCATCGTGTGAGGAGTTCGATGAAAGTGGTGAGAATGTGAATGTTGCTTCTTCTCCTCTTGCTTCGTGGAGTGCTTCGTGTTGTCTCCAGAATGCTGATTGCGTGATTCGTTCTTGTTCTTCGAGGAGTGCTGTTGCTGTTGCACCGTCGATTGATTCTGTAAAGGAAGGGGTTTCCATATCCTCTGAACTGTAGTTTGGAGTATATAAATGTTGTCATTTTCGAGTGGTGGAAAAAAGGGGGAGTGTGAGGAGTTATTCCGCCTCTACGATCAATTCTTTCTTCTTGAATCGCTGTTGTGCTTCTTGGAGGAGGAGCACGTCGTAGAGTTTGATGAGTTGTTTGACGACGGGCAGTTCTTGGTTAAGTTTGTATAGTTTCGCTTTTCCTATGATTCTCGTATGATGAACTATGCTGAGTATTTCAAGGTTGTTCCAGATGCGGTGCAGTGTCGTCCACCCAATATTCGAGTTCTCGGCAATATCCGTGAGTGAGTAATCTAAATCTCTTCCCTCAATAAGAAAGTCGAGGACTTTAATGACTGGAGAGTTTCCTAACGCTTTGACGAAGATTGTTTCTTCTTCCAGAAAGACCATACTCGAAGAGAGAAGAACAGAAGTATTTAAGACTTTCTAAAATAACATGATGTCATACCATTATGGAGTTTCAATATATACTGAACCTTATAAGATAACGACACAGGAAGAGCGTTCGTGGAAAAGAAAGCTATTCAGGATAAGATAGTGAGAAAGTTGATAGCGTTACAAAAGTGGGGCGGTGCGCACACAGAAGAAGTTAACTTGTTCAAAGGACTGCCGAGACACTTGCGTGGCGAGAAAGTTTCAAC
>CAYHWM010000016.1:0-13882 GCA_964359925.1 uncultured Methanosarcinales archaeon | reverse complement strand
AGAGCTCACGTTGACTGTTCCTCAAGAATTCAAAAACTTGACAGTGCTAAAATGCACGAAAGGAGTGTGCTCGAGTGTCATAGAACAAGACGTTGAGCGTACCGTTCTCACGTGTGGTGGTGTAGAGTCGAGCGTTCTCGGAGAAAAAATTCTTGGAAGAAAAGAACTATCATTACCAACTCTTCAACCAGTTCCTGCAACAGAGAAAAAGATAACAGCAAATGATAGAACATTAGCAAGCGGAAAATTCATAGTTGAATTTTCAGGTAGTGAAGAATTCGGAGCTTCACTCAACGAAGTCATCCCCGCACCCTCATTAAACGTTCCATCAAGTGCATTCCTCGCACCACCAATAAGACTGAACACGGGAAGCACTGAACAATTCACGGTCAAGTTCAACTATTCAGTATCAGAAGAACTCATCGAGGAATCACTATCATTCTACTCTTATGACGGCACGTCGTGGAAAGAACTGGGTGGAACAATAGACAAAGAGTCGCACTCTCTAACGGCAACACTTTCTCCAGAACTCAAAGATCAGAATGGAGATATCGTTGTAGGAGTTATTGGAACACTCTGCGAAAACTGCAGGAACGCAACACTCAAAGAAGCATACGCGAGCAGTGCAGATAACGCACTCATTCTCGTTCATGGAGTGTTTGCGTCGAGCGATAATTTTGCTTCGCTCGTGGCAGAATTTGCTCTTCTCAAACAGCCTTGGACTATTTACACGTTCGAGTACCCTTACAACGACAGGTTAGAACAGAACGGTAAAGAACTCGCAAGTTACATAAAATCGAGTGCTGCGAAACACAAAAGAATATACCTTGTAGGTCACAGCTTAGGAGGCCTCGTCGTTCAAGAATCATTATCACAACTACAACAACAACACGAAGAAACAACACTCGCAACAGTAAAAAAAGCAATACTGATAGCTTCACCTAATGAGGGAGCCCCAGCAAAAGAGTTGTACAAACTCCTCGACACTGCAATAGTGAACAACCTCATCAACGCATCAAAATTCTACTTGACGAACGAAACACTCGACGCGCTCTCAACAGGAAAAAACATTCCAAGAGTTTCTGGAGTAACGTACGAAGTCATAGTGGGAACGACAGGATACAATTTCACAGCAGAACACTTCAAAGATCCAGAAAGAACAGGTTCATACTTGCCGAACGACGGAATAGTCACAACGAAGAGTGCTCAAACAGTGGGAGGGCAACCAATCATTGACAGGTGTCTAAACTATTATGAGGTAGGACTAACACACACAGAACTCAACGATCACCAAATAATCAACAGAATTATCGCGAGGAGCGTAAATGAACAAGTAGCAGAAGAGAGCGGAATCGTCGCAGGGTACAATCAGTACTACACTCTCTCCATTAAAGAATGTTCTCCCGATGACAAGTACGTACTCATAGGAAAATCTATCACGAAAGCAGAAGTGTTCCAACCATTGCAGTGCGGTTGTGGTAATGGTGCTTGCGGAGTTGACGAAAACGCGGCGAGTTGTCCGAGCGATTGTGCAGGATTTACTGAAAACAACCTGTTCGGCGGAGCGATAGGAATAGGAGTCGTCGGCGGAGGAGCGATAGTGCTTATATTTATACTCGTAGCGGTTCCACTCTTATACTATCTCGGTAGAAGGAGTTTGAAGAAGAGAGAATGAGAAGGTGAGAAGTATGAGTGAAGAATCCATCATAGTGAAAAAGTCTGTTATTGCTGGTGCGGGAGTTTTTGCTACGAGAGCGATAAAGAAGGGAGAAACTATTTGTCACATGCGTGGAACACTGGTCACTCTACAACAAATGAGCTCTCTTGTTGATCAAGACAAAGAAGAAAGTTCTGACCCTCTCGGAGTTGATGATGAACTCTATATGGACTTAGACGAGCCATACCGCTCCAGTAATCACTCGTGCAATCCGAACGCGTACCTGCGAGGAAGAAGAGTGCTCGAGCTCGTCGCGCTGAGAGACATTCAAAAGGGCGAAGAGATAACGTATGATTATTCTACGACGATGAATGACAACGAAGAGTTCCTCAAGCAGAATGGTGACGAGTTGTGGACGGAGGTTTGCAACTGCAAAAGTAAGAACTGTCGAGGCATCATCGACCAATTCAAAACGTTGTCGAAAAACATTCAAGAATTCTATCTCAAGAACAAGTATGCTCCGGAGTTTATTTTGAGAGCGTTTTCGTGAAAATTGAGAAGTATGAAGTCAACAAAGTACACTCATGGGAAGTCATCATTAGTATAGGAACTTACACCAACAATATTCTTCAAAGAAGCAACTCTTAAGAGAATTTCCTCTGTTGGAAACCTAAAATGTGATTCGCCAGAATCATTGAGACGAATAAATCCCGAGTGGTCTGCCGAAAAATCATAACCGTAAGCATTCCAGATGAACCACGCATCTTCTCGACTCCAAAAAGTACCATCTGTTCCTTTGAATGGACCTATTCCTATTTGAAAACCTTTTCCTTCTTTATCAGCTATTCCTTCATTTCCTGCAACGTATACGTTATCAGTCTCAGAAATGAGGTGTTGAGATCGTAAGAAATCAGTTAAATCTTGATGCGGAACGTTATGACAAGATAGTTTCGACCAGTTTTCGGCAGATCCTCTGTGCGAGGAAATATAATCTTCGATAGTTTCTCGAAGTGCTTCAGCAACTCTCTGTTGCCCAACCCATATACCTGGAACACTATGAACTGTAGACTCCCTGTACTGTACTCGTCCATTGGGCAAAACTTGTCGACGCACAATCATAGTAAATTGAAGAAAGAAACAAGCACTTTTAAATGTTACTACTAAAAGAAAGTATTCTCCGGAAGCGTTCCGGAAACGTGTGCGAAAGCTATTTAAAGAAAAAAAGCGGTTAAGAACGGTATGAAAAAGAGTTTATGGTTAAAGGCATATGACGTTTCTCCGTGGGTCGTTCTTGCAGGGATAACGTTGTGGCTCGTGTTGAAAGTGACAGGGGTCATATGACAAGCGTACTTCCTACCTCCTACTCCCCACTGCCCACCAGCCAAGTTCACTGATAATAATATTTCCCGCTCGCTTTTTGTTCTTTGTCGAGTCGAGAGTCTTGTTTGTTCATTCGTGGTCGTTTCGTTTGTGGATCTCTGCGGAGCGTGATACCTGCAGTTTTCAAAAACTCGTTCATTCCTAACTCCATAGGAAATGGTCCTCGTACGCGTCCGTTTCTTCCCGGCGTTCCATCGAGAACAAGTAATCTGTCCGATAAGTAGTCGAGGAACAATAAGTCATGGTCTACGACGAGTGCCGTTTTTTCTCGGAGGGTCATGCATTCTTTGATAGTTTTGGCGACGTGAACTCTTTGTTCAACATCTAAATATGCTGATGGTTCGTCAAACAAGTACAGGTCTGCTTCTTCGCACAACGCTTGAGCAACGAGTACTCGTTGGAGCTCTCCTCCGGATAATTCGGACAAGTTTCGAAGAAGCAATGGTTGTAATTCTAATCGTCGTAATTGGTTGGAGTATTTTTGGTATCCTGCTCCGAGAGCAGCCATGACGATGCCTTCTGGAGGTTCTAAGTATTGTGGCTTGTATGCTATCTTGACTCCTGAACCGACAGTTCCGATGGTTCCTTCGTCTGGTTGTTCGATGCCTGCGAGGAGTTTGACGAATGTTGTTTTACCAATGCCGTTCTCTCCCAAGATGCCTACTACTTCTTTCGCACGGAGTGTTCCTTCGGGTGCGTTGAGCGTGAACGATCCGAGAGATTTTTTCAGCCCGTTCCACGACGTGAGCGTCGAGGTATGACTATGACCTGAGGGAGGGCGTATTTCGAACGTGAGCGCGTGGTCTCTGAATCGCATATTCTCGTCGGGCAAGAACCCATCTAAGTATTGGTTGATTCCTTCTTTCGAATTTTTCGGCAGGGAGACGATACCGTACGCTCCTTCGCGACCGTAGAGAATGTTGACAAGGTCTGTCAAGTAATCGAGGATGACGAGGTCGTGTTCGACGACGAGGAGCGACGTTTTGTCTGTAACGAGTGATCGTAAAAATTGTGCCATTTTGAGTCGTTGTTTGATGTCAAGGTAGCTTGATGGCTCGTCGAAAATGTACAAGTCTGCTTGTTTGAGTGCCGTCGCGGCGATTGCTACTCGTTGCATTTCTCCGCCGGAGAGTGTTGCGATGTCTGATGTGAGGATGGTGCGAAGGTCGAGAGCGGTGACGACGTCTTCGAACGCTGTACGCTGGTCAACTTTGGTGAGGAGGTCACGCACTGTTCCTTTTGCGGATCGTAGGACGTCGACGTGTTGTGGCTTGTACGCGGCAGTTATTTTTCCATCGTGTAATCGTTGAAAGAAAACTTGAGCTTCTGATCCTTTGAACGCGTTCAGTATTTCTGTGAATGAAACTCCTACTTTTTCCCAGTGTCCGAGGTTTGGTTTGGTGATTCCTGCGATGATTTTGACTGCTGTTGATTTTCCTGAACCGTTTCTTCCGACGAGTCCGAGAACGTTGCCGAACTTCGGCGTCGGCAAAGAATATAACACAAAGGAGTTTTGCCCATACCGGTGTACTGGTTGCGTCGTGAGTGCCTCAGGTAGTTTGATCATCTGAATCGCATCAAAAGGACATTTTTGTGCGCAGATAGAGCAAGCGTCAGTGCAGAGTTCTTCGTTAATCTTGATCTTGCCATCAGTATCTTTTTCCTTGCACAACTTCCCCGCTCGGTTCGAAGGGCATACTTTCATGCAGAGATACCCTCCGCACCCTTGAGGGTTACACTTCTCTTTGTGAACGATGGCGATACGACGAGTCATAGGAGTGTCCTCTCCAGTAGGGGGCGTATTCTTTTCATAAACTTCAGCACATTTTCAGAGTATGTCTTGTTGAGAATTCTTCCATAATATTTTGTTCCATTCCTATAATATCGTACTTCGTGCATAAATCGAACATCAGCTTCCGAACATCCTATTCTTTGTAGGTAGGAAACTTCGGCTTCGTGAGACATTCCAGAATTGTATCCGTCAAGAAGCATTTTCGCTCGTACGAGTTCAAGAATAATGTCGTAGCAGGAGTCAACGATAAAGTTCGCATTCATTTTTTCGGGGGGTATTGCTTGGAGTGATACGTTTAGGAATGTTTCTTTTTCTTTTGCTTCTTCTTGGAGGGACAGTGCTCGTTCAGTATTGGGTGTTTGTTTTTTTACGATTCCTGACTCGAGGAATTCTTCGAATGTTTTGACGTTCATAACTGTACTGCTCCTTTGAGTGTTATTCCATTAAGGATATTATTCAAGAGGTGACGGTCTATGTTTTTAAATGATGCGTAAGAGTTTATGGTTATTTCTCTCGATAGTTTTTTTTCGAATTCTTTCAACGCGAGCGCTTTCGTATCGAGCGATTTTTTTCCTGCACCTATAACTGCAATGTCAATATCTGAAGTCATCGTGTCTTCTCCGAATGCGTAGGAACCGAAGAGAATAATTGTCGCTTCAGGCATCGAGTCGTAGAAGTATTGCACGAGTCCTGACTCGTAGAGTTGCTTGAGGTTGTCTGCTCGTTTCAGCCAGAGAACGTGATGGTTCTCTCTGTTGAGCGTTATCGAGAATCGTTTCGTTTCTTTATCTTTTGTTACGAGGAGGAATTCTTTTTTTTGGAGGAGTGGCAACGATTTTGCTACTGCTGGTTGTGAAACGGAGAGTGCTTTTGCGATGGCGTGGGCGTTCAGAGTCGTTCCTGCACGAAGAAAACAGAATCGTAGTATCCTCTGCTGAAGGTTTGTTAACTCAAGTTCACACATAGTAACCATACTTCACATATAGTAACTTCAGTTTATATGGCTTTCGGTTTTGGGAAGTAGTTTCGGGATAACACAGGGAAGTAGCTCAAACATACGCTCCTACCACTCTCAACACCGCTCCTGCTACGACGGGAATGACGAGGTTGTCATTGATTCGCCACCCTATGATTTCCCACTCTAATAATTCTGCTGTGAGTGCAATGATGCTCGCGATGAGCGTTTTCCACCAAGGAATAAAAGGTAGCAAAGCAAGAGTGCAAACAATGGCTGCGACCATACTTCCTTCAATATTCTTAGAAGGATTCAGTGGTGTTTTTATCTTTCCGAAGAATCTTCCGATGAGGTGGTTCAGTGAGTCTCCTATCGCGAGGATGAGGATGGACGCTGCAGCTATTCCTTTCGGGAACAAGAGTACTGTCAGCAATATTCCTGCTACAAGGTATAATGACCCTTGTCCCGGAAGTATTTTCCTCTCATTGGGGCGGTCGAAGTAATCAAGACACGTCGAAATAATTGGAATGGTATATCGCTTACATAAGAGTGACAGTGCAAGCCCCCCGACGAGCAACACAGTAAATCCTCGGAGGTAAAACAGTTCTTTCCATACGAGGAATGCTGCAACGACTCCGCAGAAGAGGTGGAATGATTGTCTTCGGAGTTCGAGAAGAAAAATAGAATCGCGACGAGAGGTCATACGAGTTTGAGCGCTCCGGTAAGGTCGTCAATGGTGGAGGATGGTGCTGGTCCGATGGCGGCGCACGTTGTCGTTCCGGGTTCGACGACTGTTCTTCCCGCATCGGTAATGACTGCCGTGATGAGTCCTTTCATTATTGCGAGTTGTACGAACTTGTGGAGTTCTGTCTCGCCGGAAACTTTCAGAACTGTTTTCATCATTCCTTCTCTCCGCCAATGCTCGACAACGAGTCGTGGTGATTTGAGTGTCGCGTCGACGGAAGCGTGTGCTACTTGCACTGCGAGTTTTCCTTTCGGTAGTTTCAAATCATCTCGTACGAGTATTACTTGTTTGAGTTCATCAGTCATTGTTCATCATCTCCAGTTCCTACAATCTACTGCCTAAAAAATACTACCCGCCACCTACTACTAACTTCACAATCTCACATTTTCACAATCTCACATTTCCATATTCTTATCACTACCATCACATACTACCTACCAGCCACCATCTACCATAGGGCAACCTTTTTAAACCTTCTCTGACAGAGAATCATAAGAAGAGAAGAGTAGTAAGAAAAGGGTTGGGAGTTCAGTATTTGAAAAGAGGTGTTCCTATGAAAAATGTTTCCCAACATCATCGTTCTCATCACGCGAAAAACGTCACACTCCGTAGAGATTTAGGACTCTTCCAAGCAACGTGTGCGGGTGTAGGAATCATCGTGGGCGCAGGCATTTACGCACTCATAGGATCGGCTGCAGGACTTGCAGGAAATATGATATGGCTCTCCTTTCTCATCGCGGCGGTCGTTGCGGCGTTGACAGGATTAAGTTATGCTGAACTCTCCTCATTATTCTCAAAAAGTGATGGTGAGTATTCCTACGTCCAAAAAGCGTTTTCGTGGAAAGCAGTATCGTTCGTAACAGGGTACCTCGTCATTCTTTCAGGAGTGGTAGGGGCAGGAGCCGTCGCGTTCGGATTCGCAGGGTACTTATCACAATATGTAGGAATTCCTTTATTCATTCTCGCTCTCGGAGCGATAGCGCTTTTCTCACTCGTCAATTATGCAGGCATCGAGCAATCTTCAAAAGTGAACGTCATATTCACTTTTTTTGAGATAGGAGCACTCATCGCGATTATTATTCTCGCATTCAAAAATATTGGAAGCGTTAACTATTTCACCACTCCAAGCAGTGTTGGAGTATTGAGCGCGGCGTCGCTCATCTTTTTTGCGTTCACGGGCTTTGAAGCTATCGTGAAACTTGGTGAAGAAACGAAGAACGCGAAAAGAACTATTCCGCTCGCACTCATACTCTCCATAGGCATCACAACTATTATCTACATGCTCGTCGGTATTACTGCAGTATCAGTCATCGGGTGGGACGTTCTCGCAGCATCAAAAGCTCCACTCGCACTCGTCGCAAGTAAGTTGATGGGGAGTAGTGCAGGAGTGTTGTTATCCATTGTTGCATTGTTTTCAACAGGAAATACTATTCTTGTCTTGCTTGTCACCACGTCAAGAATGCTGTACGGGTTAGGAAAAGACGTTCGAGGATTACGAATGTTTAGCATATTGAGTGCGAAGAGAAGAACTCCTGTGAATGCTATTATTCTTACCGCGATCATCAGTGCGTTGTTCGTCTTGTTCGGAAAAAAGATAGATTTTGTCGCGAACATTTCAAACGTGCTCCTCTTCATCACGTTCTTCCTCGTCAACATCGCTGTCATCGCTCTTCGATTCAACGGATTTGCGAAGAAGAAACGACAATTCACCGTCCCATTCTCCATCGGCAGATTCCCAGTCCTTCCTGCGCTCGGAGCGCTCACGTGCATCTTCATGATTCTTCAAATAGAATGGTTCACGACACTCGTTGGATTCATCCTCGCGATTGGAGGGTTTGGAGTGTATTGGCTCGTGAAGGAATAAGAAAGAATGAAAAAAATTAGTCCTCTTTGAATAATAAACAACTAGCAGTTAAATAAGAGTCTCCAAAAGAACACATAAGAACATAATCTCCTGATGTTATTCTTCCTTCTTTTCTTGCAAGATGATAGGTGATAGGAATGGACGCACCAATCATATTTCCAAGAGTATCACAAGTAATTTCCATTTTGTTCTCAAGAGAAGGAAATCTTTCTGCGAGTGCTTTTAAAATCCGCGGATTTGGTTGATGTGGTATGAATGAGGAAATTTTATCTTCAGTAATTCCTGAGCGATGTAAAAAGTCGGCTATAAATTCTGGGACTTCTTTAACCGCAAACCTATATATTGACTGTCCATCCAGAGAACCGAATCCTTGTCCTCTACAATCTTCACCAATACCGTAAGAGTCATACTTGAATAGTCTGCTTCCTCTGGCACCATAAGAAATAAATTCTCCATTTCGTATCCCTTTTCCGACAACTATCGCTCCCGCACCATTTCCCCAAAGAAAAGCGTTAAGCTTCGGTGGTTGATAACTCCTCATCGAAGTGTCTTTCAATGAGAATTGTCTTATTTGTTGAACCGTTGGAATAAATTCTTGGTCTACTGCATCATTAAATTCTTTATGCAAGCAGATCATATCAACAAATCTTGTAGGTGCGACCACTAAAACATATTCAACTTC
The DNA here is from genome assembly GCA_964359925.1 of uncultured Methanosarcinales archaeon. GTDB lineage: Archaea > Nanobdellota > Nanobdellia > Woesearchaeales > ARS49 > JACQMS01. Next base: position 4,807 of record CAYHWM010000016.1, on the reverse strand, counting down.
TCCAGACTCAACCATAAGCTTTGCTATGTTCATAGCGTGTATCGCTCCAGGGCAATAATTACACAAGTCTATAGAAAAGCAACCATCAACATCAATCCCTTTCGTTTTTAGTTTCTGAAGTATTGGCAGTCCTATCGATCTCGCTCTCTCCGTCAAAATAACGTCTCTGGAAATAATAATCCTCTCTAGCTTGTCGATTCCCGCATCCGTAATCGCGTGAAGAGATGCCTCTGAAGCCATATGTTCCAGCGTTTCATCAGGAGTACACCATCTTCTCTCTAAAATGCCCGTACTTGCTTTTATGAATCCTTCCGCTAACCCGAGAGCTTTCTCCAATTCATCATTTGTTTTTCTGCTTTCAGGCAGGTATATCCCACTTCCAAGTATTGATGCGCTCATAGTTATCATTGTAAGGTACTCAACGAGAGCATATAAAAACTTGTAATAATATATATTACGACAAGTTTATAAATCATAGGTTGAATTCATCAGTCTATGAACACGACACCATTGGAAGACGCAGGTTTAACAAAAAATGAATCAACAGTGTATCTCTCGCTGCTCGAGATTGGCGCGTCATCAGCTACACAAATAATTAGGAAGACGGGACTACATAGAGCGGTGGTGTATGATTTATTAGAACGTCTTATTGAGAAAGCTCTTGTGGGCTACGCAATAAATGGAAGAAAGAAATTCTTTGAAGCGACAAATCCTGAAAGGTTGAAAGAACTACTACAAGAGAAAGCAGAAAAACTCTCGGAAATTCTTCCAAGATTATTAGAACTGTCAAAGTTTCAGACAAAACTCGAAGTTAAAATATACAAAGGAAAAGAAGGAATAAAAAACGTTTTTGAGGATATTTTGAGAAGCAAACCTGTTGAATGGCTATCTTTGGGTTCGAGTGGTGAAACCTACAAAGCGTTGCCTTACTTTTTAGAACACTTTCATAAAACAAGAATAAAGAATAAAATAATTGCGAGAGGTTTGCTTCTTGATACTCCTACTGCCCGGAAGAGGGGGCAAACTTTGTCAAAGATGGCATATTCAGAAGTTCGTTATCTCAAAAGAAGCGTTGTAACCCCCACAGTAATGAATATTTACGATGATAGAGTTGCTCTCTACTCAGTGAATGAAGAGAAAATACCTTTCATTATTTTAATCGAGAATAAAGAAATTTCAAAATCGTTTAAAGAGTATTTCGAGTGGCTTTTGAATATGTCAACATAAACACATTTCCTACATCCCACCCCCCCCTACTCCCTACCTCCTACCAGCTACTTCCTACTAGCTACTTCCCACTTCCTACTCGCAACTTCCTACTCTCACCACTCTATCTTTTCACCATCAACAATGATAGTCGGGTCGCGAAACACTTGGTCGTAATGAATGATCGTTTTGTTCTTTCCTCCGAACCAGTAATTGCTTCCTATTGCTATGTGAGCCGTTCCGAGTGCTTTCTCGTCGAGGATGGTCGTTCCTGTGATGACTGCGTTGTGGTTGAGTCCTATGCCGAACTCGCACACTCGAGAAACTCGTTCAGGGTATTCTGATCTTTGTTTCGCGTGTTCTATCGATACAAGAAGTGCCATAGCTTCTCTTTCTCCTTCTACGTGGACGACGACTCCATTCTCAACGATGAGTACTGCTTTTGTTGAGAGGTATGTGTCTTTCTCTGTTCGTACGCTTCCATCGATGACGAGTACGCCATTGCAGTTTTCTACGGGGACGAACACTTCGCCTGCTGGAAGGTTTCCTCCCGTTCCCGGCGTACGATAGTCGCCGTCCGAGCTTATCGGAATGCCGAGTTCAGTAATATGAAAGTCTGTGCCTGCAGGTGTCGTGACGTGGATATCGTGAGCAGTCATTAATCGTTCTCGGAGTGCAAAGTGTCGTTTGCGGAGTTCGACGATGTCGACGTTGAGAGCATCAACAAGTAGAGAAAATTTTTCTGTTGGTAAGAATCCGAGACTGGGTGTCGTCGCGTATCGTTGTTTTCTCGCAGTGAGAAGTTTTCGGTAGCTGTGCGTGAGTCCTCTCAAGTCTCCAAGCTTGTTCGACAAGAGTGCGATGACGATTCCGGGAGTAGTGAATGTATTCAGTGATTCTACAACATCGCTGTTCGCAGTTTCACTCGATGATTTTGGCGATTGAAGTACGACGAGCGGAGTTATACTGAGCTGTTTCGCAGCTTCAACATACGCTTTCGTAAGGAGTGGTGCACAGCGTTTCCCTTCCCACCCCGTGTCTGAGATAATGAGGAGAGAGTCTTGTTCTCGTGCTCCGAGTGAGTCTACGAGTACACGAGAGAGAATGTCGACCGTTTTGTCAAAGTTTGGAGGCAGTGGTAATTCCGTAAGAAACGTGAGAGCTTCGTCGCCTTGCATGAAAAAAGTGTTCTTGGAACTTGTATAAAAAGTGTTCGATTCAACTATCACTCGATTCTTACTTTTTTCCAGAGAAGGTACATTCCCGCAACAAAGACAGGGAGTGATAGCCATTGACCCATCGTGAATAGTCCGAGAGTTATTTCAGGGGTTCGGACATATTCGATACTGAAGCGAAGCATTCCGTACAGTGTGAGGAATATCCCAGTTCTTAGCCCTATTGGCCAGTGAGCATTTCGTTTCCAAAAAAGTATTCCGAAGATGAAAAAGTTTTTTGCTGATTCGTACAATTGTGATGGGTGTCTCGCTCCTTCCATTCCTTGAAACACAACACCCCACGGTACAGTGGTTGCTCGCCCATATAATTCTCCATTCACAAAGTTCGCTATTCTTCCGAGTGCGAGTGCGAGTGCTGCTGGTGTTACCCACTCGTCGGTAAAGTGAAGAACGGATATGCGTTTCTTCTTGCAAAAGTAGTGTGCTGTGAGGAGTGCTCCTGCGAGTCCTCCGTGGAATGAGAGTCCTCCGTGCCAAAGTTTGAAGAGTTCAAGCGACGTGAAGAGTGTGCGATCGTAAAAGAGTGCGTACCCGAGTCGTGCTCCTCCAATAACTGCTATGATAAGCCAAAGGAGAAAAGAGTCGAGGTCTTCTTGAGTGATGTGTAGTTTTCCTGCGCGCACTCGTCGAGCAATATACCAGTAGGAGAGGAAGAATCCGAGAGCGAAGATTATACCGTACCATCGTATCGAGAAAGGTCCTAGTGAGAAAGCGACAGGGTTGAGCGCGTGCACGAACACCATAGTTTAGTCCTCTGACTGTTCTTCTCGTCTATCAAACCTTTGTTCTCCTTTATGTTCTTCTCGATGCCGTACAGTTTTTCTTTCTTCTTCCCGTAGTTCTATCTTGTCGACGAGGAGTTGGAACAGTTCTGGTTGTATTTTGAGGATGTCTTTCAGCGTGACGACTCCGATGAAGGAACCGTTTTGGAGGACGGGTAGGTGTCTAATGTTTTCTTCCGTCATCATCGTGATAGCTTCGAAGATATCGCTGCTTGGTTTTATGGTGTGCAAGTGTGACGCCATAATATCTTTCACGAGCCGTTTCTTCGCATCTTCACCTTTGATGACACTCTTTCGAACGATGTCTTGCTCTGTGACGATGCCGAGGAGTTTCCCTTTTTCTTCAACGATGACTGCTCCAACGTGGTGGTCGTTCATGACGCAAGCACATTGCTGGAGCGTTGTTTCTTGTCCTACCGTGATAGGGTGTTCAGTCATCACGTCGCCAACACTCACTCCAGTCTTCATACTGCACCTCTTCGCATATCACTCCACTCCTCATACACCACTTTGTTCATACCGTCGAGGAAGTTGCTGAGCTGTTATAAAACTTGCGAAAGAGAGTTTAGTGTTCGTGTTCCACTCCGTGCTCGTGATCATCTTCATGTCCGTGGTCGTGTGCATCAACGAGCGTTATCTCAAAAATCAACGTTTTTCCTGCGAGTGGGTGATTCAAATCTATGGTGATATTGTCCGTCTCAACTTTTGTGATTTTTGCGGGCACTTGCTGTCCTGTGGGGAGTGATAGTCCGAGCATCATTCCTTCTTTCGGTTCGGGTGTTGGTGGGAGTGCTGTTCTTGGAAATTCTCGTTTGAGTGTTTCATCTCTGTCACCGTACGCCTCTGATGGTTTCAAAGTAACTTTTTTCTTGTCTCCGATGTTCATTCCTTCGACTGCGTTGTCGAATCCTGGAACGACTTGACCCGTTCCGAGTGTGAACTCTAATGGTTCTTTCCCTTCCGAGCTGTCAAAGACTGTTCCGTCTTCGAACGTTCCTGTGTAGTGTACGTGAACATGTTGTCCTTTGTGTGCTGTCATAGTTTTCTCCGTGCAAGAAGAATCAGTCATAGTAATTCGTCCTGAACACCGTCGAGGAATAAGTCGGTGTTTAAAAGAGTGATTGTTTGTTATTGTTATTTTTTTGCCAGTTCTTCTCCTCGAGCGATTGCTTCTTCTTTGGTAATGAGTCCAAGCTTTGAGAGGTAGTTGAGTGCTTGACGGTTATTTTTTGGGTTCGGTCGTTTCTTCGCTCGTTCAAAATCAATAAGGGTGAGGTTTCCTTCGGGCGTGACGATGGCGTTCTTGTGTGGGTTGTGCATTTCTTCTTTTTGTACTCCAAGAGCGTCGAGAATTGCGCATTGCCGTAAGAGTTCTTCACCGAGTGCTTTCGCTGTGTGAGAGTCATACTCGTTTTCTTCCGAGTCGCCCATCGCGTCTCCAAGGTACGTTCCTTGGACGAACTCGTACGCGACCGCGTTCGGTAGTTCGAACACGAATCGGGGCCCTATTTTGTTCTTGTTGACGAGTTGGAGCATTGTTGCTTCGTTGTGAACGCTTCCGACAGCCCAGCTTGTAGGATTTTT
>CAYHWM010000015.1:0-13889 GCA_964359925.1 uncultured Methanosarcinales archaeon | reverse complement strand
ACCAATTCTCGAACTCACGGGGCAACAGACTGAATATTCAGAAGCGCTTCTGAAACTATTTAAAAAAGTCATTCTACCAGATAAGATCTTCGTGGAAAGATTAAAAAATCATTACGCGATGTTTAAAAAAATAACTCGCGAAAAGTAATTTCTCATTGTTTGTAAAAAATGATGATTTTTGCTTGAAAATGAGTTCATTACTAACTGCCGACACTACAACACCAACGAAGCTTTCCACTCCTTCACGAACGAAACCTCCCAATAGTAGTAGTACTATAAAAATAGTATAATATTTCGCGCATAATAAATTATTATTATTCAAAGACTATTGTGGTTGCAAAATGTTTTACGACAGAAAAAAAGAATTCTTCAGAGTGAGGAAAAGATACGAGAGAAGCGAGACAGTCCGCCTCCTTTTCAATAATTACTTAAAGTTTACTTAAAGTTACTTAAAATTACTAACAAGAGGTTATAGTAAAAAAGGAGCGTCTTAAAAACGTACGTGGAAAGCACCATAAGGTCAAAATCCCCTATGTCTCGACGCTGGCACGTTACGGGGGGTTGTCCCTTACGGGGACGTAGTGCCTATTGACCCTCGTCGAGGATTTTGAAGGAGCTTTCCACGTACTTAAAAACGAAACATTTATATATTACTCCAACTTTACTTAAAGTTACTTAAAATTACTAAAAGTGGTTAAAGTAATATGAAACAAGAAGAACTATTGAACCTGATTAAAAATGGAGAAACGCAAGAAGTTGAACTGAAAGAGGGGTGCCCAAATGGGCATAAACTATCTGAAACAATCTGCGGTTTTGCCAATACTGATGGAGGAGTTCTTATTCTTGGAATATCAGATAAAGGAGTGCTACAAGGAGTATCTGGTAATCTCGATAAGATTCAGCAAGATATCGCCAATAGTTGTCAGAACATTCGTTCCGCGCCCCACATATCTACTTCCATCCACACCCTTGATGAAAAAAAGATTGTTCTCGTTGAGATAACAAAAGCAAATGATAAGAATGCTCACACCTATGCGGGAGCAGTATATGTGAGAATTGGGAGTACGACTCGCAAGCTCGAAGGTCAAGAACTTTTCGACTTTTTAAAAAACAAACAAATTTTGTGTTTTGACGAACAAGACTCCGAAGCAAAAATCGAAGACGTTGATGAACAGAGGGTTAAAAAATATCTCGTAAAAAGAAACCTCCAAGACTATCTGAAATCAAATACTGTTCAAGAGTTCATTATAAGTAATATGTTAGGAAAGGTAAATGGAAAATTAAAATTGAAAAACATTGCAACGTTATTCTTCTCCAAGAATCCTTATCGTTGGCATCCTCAAAGTGAAATGAGAATAGTTCGTTTTTCAGGAACAGAGTCATTAAACATCATTTCACAAAGAGATTTTCGTTCTGACCCAATTGAGAATATTGAGCAAACAATAGCATTCATAAGAGAAAACATCTCTAAAAGATTTATGATTCCTGAAAACTCCCCACGACGTATTGAAATTGAAGAATATCCCTCATCAGTCATAAGAGAAGCAGTAGTGAACGCTGTGGCACACAGAGACTATTATAGTTATGACGCCATTCAAATAAACATGTTTGAAGATAGGATAGAAATCTCTAATCCAGGAAGCTTACCACAAGGATTAACAAAAGAGTTCTTTGGAAAGAGATCAGTGAGAAGAAATCCATTAACATATCGTATGTTGAGAGACTGCCAATATGTAGAAGGATTAGGTTTGGGAGTTCCTCAAATGAGAAATGAGATGAGAAAAGCAGGATTGAGAGACCCCGAATTCAACTTTGAAGGAGGATTTTTCGTAGTAACTCTAAGAAATGCAAAAAGCAACATAAAACCAGTCGAAGGGCTGAAAGATTTAAATTCCCGACAACTCAACGCAATAGATTATTTAAGACAAAATAAAACACTGAAAACAAAAACATACGCGAACATGAACGAAGTTTCACTACCAACAGCACTCAAAGAAATCAAAGAACTACTAAAATTCAAATACCTCAAAAAGGAAGGAACATACAGAGGAGCGTATTACGTGAAGGAGGAAAAGTGAAATGGGACTTAACGAAGCAGACACAAGAGCAAAGCTTATTGATCCGAAGATTCACAACATTGGATGGAAAGAAGATTTAATCAGAAGAGAAACTACCGCTGGAACTATTGAAATAATAAATGGAAGAACTAAAAGAAAAGGTGGAAGAACAGATTATATTTTATGTTTGCCTGCTAAAGATGAAGAAACTCCTCTTTCAATCGCTATTCTTGAAGCAAAAAAAGATGATGAACACACAACTTGCTCACTCTCTACTTCCCACAATCTACAATCCGCCTTCTACCGCCTACTTCCTACTATCTACTTCCCATATTCCCACAGTCTCATAATTTCATATTCTCACAATCTTTCTCAGTACACGTTCATCACTTTTCTGAGTCCTATGCTGAAGATGATGGAGAACAGGAAGTATGTTCCGAGCCATCCTAATTGTAGCCATCCTGTGTCGATGAGTATTCTTTTCTTGTAGTCTATGCTTATCGTTTTCACGGTGTCATCGTTCACGGCGAGTGTTGCGGTGATCGCGTTTGTTGGTTGTCCTATGCTGACTTCTTTCGCGTATGCTTTTCCTCGTGCGACGATGCTGATGTCGTACGTTCCTGCGGTTGTTCCTGTGAGCGTGTACGTTGCTTTGTCCTGTGTTATCATTGTTGTTTTGTTTCCTTCAACAGTAAGGGCTGGTGGTGTGAGGATGCTGACGTTGATGGGTTGTGTTTGTTGTGCGAGAAAAACAGTTGTCGTGAATGGTTCTCCGACAGCTATTGGTATGAAGCTAAAGTGTGCTGTCATCCATCCGAAGAGGAGTATGATGGGGAGGAATGTTATTAATGTCGCTCGAAATCCGTGGAGCATGTATTTCATATTCAGGTCCATCATTCTTTTTTGTGTGCTCATCATTTCTGATGGGTTGTCGCGGAGCGTTTTTGATAGTTCTTGTAATCGTTTCATTTCGTCTTTGATGTCTTTTAGTAATGATTGGTTCGTCGCGTACTTGTAGATGATGGTGATGAGGAGGGAGATGAATAAGGAGAGAATAATGATTGCGATGAGTGGGTTCCATGAGAGTAAGAATCCGAGTATGGAGTCGAGGAATGAGTTGAGTGCCATTTATGTTCCGCCGCCCATGAATTTTCTCATGAGTGGGTTCATGTCGGAGAGGTGTGTTCTTACGATGTCTTCGTAGAATTTGTAGATGATCATGACTGTCAAGAGTAGTCCTGTTCCTGACGTGAGTGCTCCTGAGATGTCTGCGAGTGCCGCAAGCAATCCTACCGTGATAGCTCCCATAATGGTGAGCGGGGTGATATACCTGTTCAGTAATGCTTCGACGACTCTTTCGTCTTTTCTGAATCCTGGTACTTGGAGTCCTGATGCCATGATTTGTTTTGCTTGGCTTTTCGCGTCCATTCCTGCTGTTTGTACCCAGAACCAGGAGAAGAGGATGCAAAGTCCTACGAAGATGATGAGGTAGACGATGATTCGTGGGATGAGTGGTACGACTCCGTCGATGAATCCTTTCGTGATGAGTGCGTTGAGTAAGTCTACAGGGGAAAGGTAGTATGCTATTCCGCTCGTCGCTGCGCCGTTGGAGAATTGTCCTATGACGTGTTGACTAATGAACGCGATAACTCCATTCGCTCCTGCTTTTATTGCTACATTCTGTAATAATTGTCCCCAGAGTTGCACGTTCGCAATGAGTGCCGCTACGAGGATGACGGGGATATTAGAGGTATACACGAAGCTGAGTGGCCATCGAATGCCGAATCCTCGAACTCGACCAAAGCTGAGTGGTATTTCTACTTTCATTGATTGTGCGTAGACTGCTATTCCGAAGATGATGAGTGTGCTGAGTATTCCTGCGAGTGCGAGGAATGCGCTTTGAGGATCTCCTGCTGCGAGACTTTGTAAGAATGAAGGTAGTGCTCCTGTTGCCACGTCGGGGTTTGCTGGTGATGGTAGTGGTGACAACAATCGTATGACGAGTGATTGTGATACTCCTGCAGCGATAAAGAGGCTGATTCCTGATCCTATGCCCCATTTTGTTGATACTTCGTCCATGAACATGACGAGTATTCCTCCGAGGCAGAGTTGTGCTATGAGTAAGAGTTGGAACGTTAAGTAAGTTGATGTTCCTTGGTATATTGCTGATGGTGAGAGTCCTCCCATGAAGACGTAGATTGCCGCTTCAAAGAGGATGAATCCGAGAGTTAAAACTCTGCTGACTTCTTGGAATCTTCTTCGACCGTCGGGTGTCGTAGTTTCAAACTTTAAAATTCCTGAACCGTTCAACAACTGCAATACGATGCTTGCTGTAACGATAGGGCCTATTCCCAAACTCAAAATGCTTCCGAAGCTTGCTCCGAGGATGACTGATAAGAATTCGAATCGTGACAATTGATTCTCGGACAGTCCGAAGAGTGGTACGAGACTCAAAGCAAAAAAGAGTACTAGGATGATTCCTGTCCATTTAAGTTTTTCTTGGAATCCTAATTTCTCTTTTGGTTTTTCTACTTCTGGTAGGAAGTTCCACCAAGATTTTTCAACCATTGTTTGATTGCTCCGAGACCGTGCATGTGCCTCCAGCTTTTTGTATTTTGCTGATTGCTGATGCAGTGGCTGTTGGAATGGTAACGTGTATTTTTCTCGCGATAGTTCCTGAACCTAATAGTTTTGTGAATCCTTCTTTTCCGAGGTCTATCGTGTTGACTTCTTTTCCTTCAGTTCTTGATTTCTTGTTGAGTAAGTCTTCTACTGATCGTAGTGTTATCGCTATGACTGGGTTCGTGTTTCTTCTGTGGAATCCGTAAGCTCCTAAGTATCGTTCTTTCCATACTGATGGCTTGTTCGCGTGAGCTTTTTTTCCTGTTCCTGCGTTTCCGAATCCTCCTCGGTGTCCGCTTCCTCTGTGTCGCTTGCCCCACCCGTATGTTCTTCCTCCTCGTTGTCCTCGAGTTTTCGTTTTTTTGTGCATCATGGGATCATTTTCTCCGCGAGTTCATTAATCTTGTCTGCTCTGTTTCCGTACACTCCTCCTCGAGAGTATGGTGTTTTTATTCCTTTGCGTTCGAACCCTCCTCGTGGTGGGTGGAGTCCTTTTTTTAGTGTTGACAACTTCTTTTCGAGTGCAGAATTGATTGGTCCCCACGTGGTGAGGTGTTTTACTTTTTCGAGCATTCCTTGGAGTGCTGGACTGTCTTCTCTAATCGTGAACGCTATTGTTCTGTCGAGGCTGAGTCGTTTGAGTGTTTCTTCGACAAACCTGCTTTGTTGTGGTGCTGCTCTCGTTCTGATGATGAGTAGTTTCATGAGTGTGTTCCCTCCACGATTCCCAGTGATTCTTGTTGTTCTGGTAGTACTTTCGTGAGTGATAATTGTTTGAGTGCTTGTACTGCTGCGAAGATGAGGTTGAGTTTGACTCCTGTTTGTCCGTATGTTTTGCTCCATACGTCTTTGATTCCTGCGAACGCGAGTATTTTTGCTACTTCTGCTTCTACGATGAGTCCTTTGCCTCTTGGTGCAGGCATGAGTACTATTTCGCAACTTCCGCATTTTCCGCTGACTTTGAATGGTATGCTGTGAGGAGCTTTGCATCCGCATTGCCAGCTTCCGCATCCTCTTCGGATTTTGAAAATGTTGAGTTTGGCATTACGCAACGCTTCTTCTCTTGCTGGTACTGTGTCTTTACTTTTTCCGTAACCTGTTCCTACGATTCCGTTTTTGTTTCCGAGGACTACGAGTGCCGCGAATGATGGTTTGTTTCCTTCAGGTGTTTTCTTTTGCGTTTGACGGAATGCTCGCTTCTGGCCTCCACCGAATTTTCCTTTCGATTGTCCTATGAAGAGGAGGTCTGATTCGACGTCTGGGAGTAGTGTGTCTGTGATTTGGTATTCGAGGATGACTTCTCCGCTTCCGAGGAGTTCGTTGAGACTGGTGAGTTTTCCTTCTTTGACTGCTTTTCCGAGTTCTGTTTTCGGGTTCCAGGAGTCTGATGCTACTGTTGCCATGAATCCTGCTTCTTCTTCTGGTGTTTCTGGTACTGGTGCTACTGCTTCTGGTTCTATTTCTACTTTGACTGGTTCTACTATTTCCACTATTTCGTGGAGGTCTTCCACTGCGGGAATGGTTGTTTTGTGTTCCGTTGTTTTGGTTTCGCTCATGATGATTTCTCCTTTCGTAGTTTTTCAATGACTTGTTTGATTGTTGAGTTTCCTTCTTTTTCTTGTGAGAGGTGTGCTCCTGTGCATCTCGCGTCGTCTGGGAAGAGTTCGCTGCCTGCTCTGACGTTGACTCCTCCGTCTTTGACTCCTTTGACCGCTGCGAATATTCTTCCTCCTTTCGTGATGGATTGTAGTCCTGTGTCGACGATGCAGTCGGGAACTGTTTTTTTGATTTTGTGTGCGAGGAGTAGTCCGCAGGCGTATGCTGCTGGGACGTTTCCAGTGCTTGCTTTCCATCCTTTTTTTATTAATTCTTTTGTTGATGCTGATGCTGTGCTTTTGTCTCCTTGTGCTATGTAGGTGACGACTTGGATGGTGAGGTGTTTGTTTGATGCTCTGATGACGAGTCTTGGGAGTGCGGAGCTTAGTAATCGGTATCGCTTTCTGTAGTCTGTGAGTCCTTCTCTTTTTCTCCTGTAGGATACTACTGTTCTTTTGCTCATGAGAGGAACCCCCGTTCTTTTGCGTAGATGCTGATGTGTCGTTGACTTCTGAAGAATCCTCCTTGGCTCTTCTTGTAGAGTTCAAGGAATTGTTCTTTGGTGAGTAGTTTTCTTTCTTTGAGTGATTGTAAGTATTCTCGTTGTAGTCGTATAGTTTCTATCCATCGTCGTTTTGATGGTCTTCGTGCTGTTACTGTTCCTTTTCTGCTTCCTTGTCCTCTGCTTCTTCCTTTCATTTTTTGTGCGTGGTGTTGTCGTGCTCTTGACCTGCTTGTTCCTGTGACTGGTAATTTTTTGAGTATTCCTTTTTTGATGAGTGTTCTTACTCTTCCTCGAGTCATTGCTCCTCTTATTTCTTCATTCATCGCAACGGTGAGTACGACTCGTTGTGGTGAGCATTTGAGTATTCTTCCGCCGAGGTTTTTTTGAAGTATCATGAGTGTTCACCGTATGATGTTGGCGATCCCTTTATGGGCTTTGCGGTTGATTTTGGTACGTGTGCTGGCGTTTGTTTTTTTGGTGTTGATGGTGTTGCGGGTGTTGACGTTTCGGGAGTGGTTGGTGTTGGTTGTTGTGATTTGGTAACTTGTGACTGGGTAACTTTTGCGTCTAACGCGCTCGTTTTTTGTTGTTTCTTGGTTTTCTTGTTTTCTTTTCTTGTTGCGAATTCTTGGAGTATTGATTCTGCGTTCGCGTTTGCTACTGGTAGTTTGAGTTCTGTTGCTCGTTTGAGGAATTCCAGTCTTGTTCTCATTCCGAGTTTTTTCGCTAAGAGTACGATAACGTTTTTCTTTCCTGTAAGTGCTTCGAGGTCTTGTCGTGATGCTACGACGACGGGGAGTATTCCTCCTCTGATTGTTCCTTTGATACTTCTCGCACTTCCCCATCCTACTTTTACTCGTATTGGGTGTCCTTTCATTCCTTTGAGTTGTTTGCTTTGGAGTCCTGAAGGTTTTCTCCACGAGTGGTGGAGTTCTTTTTTCTTGTGAGTGTCTTGTCTGATGAAGTCGTGAGATCTTGTTCCTTCTCTTCGTTGGAGTGGCATTAGACTATCACCTCTCCGTTTTTTTCAGTGATGTAGATTCCGTCTTGGAATATTCTTCGATCTTTATCTCTGATGACCATGAGGTGTTCTATGAGTCCTGCGATTCTTCCTGCGAGTTCGTAGTCTGGACTGTTTACTGTGATGATGTCTCCGTCGACGTTGACGGTGACGTTTGTTGGTATGCTTGCTGTTCTCGGTACTTTTTCTCCTATGAAGTTTTTGACGGTGAATGTTCCTTTTTGCATTGATACTTGCATGGGGAAGTGTGATGTGCATACTTTGAGTTTGTACATCGCGGGTGTTTGTACTCCTTTGATCATGTTTGTCAGGTGTGCTCTCCAGGAGAACATTCTTGATTTTTCTCTTTTTGTTGCTTTTGCGCAAGAGAGTATGATGTCTTCTTTGTTGACTGCTATGTCGAACGTGTGCTCGTCATAAGGTCTTGATACTTCTCCTTTTGGTCCTTTTACTGTGAAGACTCCTTTGCTCAAGACTGCTGTCACTCCTGATGGTATAGCAATTGTCGCGGATAGTTTTTTCTTCATGGTCGTCATCAGTAGCAATATGCTATGAGTCTTCCTCCTGTGTGTTTCTCAAGTACTGCTGTGTGTGTGAGGAGTCCTTGGTTTGTTGATATGATGAGGATTCCCATTCCTTTTGCTGGGAGGTATCTTTTTTCGAATTTTTCTATTTCGTCTTTCTCTACGGAGAATCGTGGTTTGATGACTCCGCACTTGTTGACGTTTCCTGAGAGTGTGATGGTGATTGTTCCTCCTCGTGCTGTTCCCGTGACTGTCCAGTCTTTGACGTATCCTTTTTGTCGTAGGATTTCTATTACTTCTTTGATGATGCTTGATGCTGGGTGTACGGTGACTGTTCGTTCTCCGAGTTTTTCGCCGTTGAGTATCATACTCATCACGTTTGCTAATGGATCATTTAACATTGTTTCCTCACGAGTATTTTTTGAATCCGAGTGCTGTTGCTGTTTCTCGGAAGCATTGCCTGCAAAGGAGCAGGCCGTATTTTTTCACGAGTGAATCATTCTTTCCGCATCTCGTGCAGTGTTTTAAGTATTGTCCTGTTGTTCTTTTTTTTGGCGCGTTGTGCTTTTTGTACTTCAGGAGTATGACTGGTTTTGCTTTGAGTTGTTGGAAAGCTTTACGGTAATCGCTCGTAGTCATCGTTCCGCCTCCACTATTTTTACTCCGTATCGTTCCGTGAGGAACGCTTGGGTTTCTTCTTTTGTGAGAGCGTGTTTTTTTCCGACGGGCGATGATTGTAGTCTTCTTCTTTTGACTCTGTACCCTGGTCTTTCAATGGTGACGCACGCTTCGAATCCTGCTGATCCTATTGCCGGGTTGTATTCTACTCCTTCGATGTCGATGTAGTCTGGTAGTCCGAAGGAGACGTTTCCTGCGTTGTCGAATTGGCTTGCTTTGAGCGTTTTTTCTTTTGCGTGGAGTAGTCTTTTGAAGAGTGCTTCTGCTTCTTTTCCTCGGAGTGTTATCTTGCACCCTATTGGCAGTCCTGGTCGTAGTCCCCATGTTGGTATTCTTTTTTGGGTTACTGTTTTGACTGGGGCTATTCCTACGATGTGTTTGAGGAGTGCTACTCCTTTTTCGAGTTTTTGTTGTTCTTTACCTGCTCCTACGTTGAGTGTGAGTTTTGCTATTCTTATCGTACGCATAGGATTTGACGCAATCGTGCTTAACTTTTTCGTGTTAATCGTGTTCAGAGTCATGGTGTGTAATCCTCCGGTAGTGCGAAAGCGTTTTGTTTTGTTGTGAGGAGTGTTTCGTTGTTCGTTTTTACTTCTACGAGTGTTCCTTTGAATCCTGTGAATGTTCCTCGGAGTCCTGCGTGTTTTCCTTTGATGAGGAGTACTCCTGTTCCTTCTGAGAGTGTTACTTCTTTGAATTCGCTTGGTTTTTGTGGATTGTAGAGTGCTGTGCTTCCAACGGTTACTTTTTTGTCTGTAATGATGGTTCTTCCGTCGCTGAACGTGAGTTGTGTTTTTCCTCCGGTGATGGAGTGTTTTCCTTGGATGCGTGCTGGTTTGACTTCGTTTGTTGATGGCGTAATGATGAGTCTTCCGTGGTCGTCAAGTATGATTCTGTGGTGTGTGTCGTTGACGGTGAGTCTGTCGTAGAGTCCTACTGGTGCTCGGTACGAGTTGATTCTTTTTCCGTCGACGAGTACTTTGTTGATGACGAGTGCTTTTCTTACGTCTCTTGTCGTGTCTGCTACTACGAGTGTTTTGAGTGCTGAGGTGATGCTGAGTGTTTGTGATAGTGAGTGTCTTCCGGGGTGTGGTCGTACGATGTAGGTGTATTCTTTTCTTGCGAGCGTCCAGCTCTTCGGCGCGGCTATTCTTTTAAGGTGCATGGTTGACAGTCTCCTTTGATTGTTTTTTTGGTTGTGTTTTTGAAGGTGTTGTTGAAGGAGTTTTTGAAGATGCTACGGAGTGTGGTGTCGTTGGTGCTGGTGTTTGTGGCATTCTTCGTGGGTCTTGTTTGAGTTGTGTGATGACTATTTTTGTTATGGATATGGGAACTGTTGTTTTTCCACCGTTGCGTTTTGTTTTGTCGACTCCTGTGATGATGACTGATTTCTTTTTGGTGAGTACTTTCTCGACGAGTCCTTCTTTTCCTTGGTATGATCCTCTGATGACTTTGACGGTGTCTCCTGTTCGTACTCTGAGTGCTCTCGTGTGAGTGCTTGCTCGTAGTTCTTTTGAGAGGTGTGCTTTGATTGCTTGTTGGTGGAGTGGTGCTTCTCGTTGGACCATTCGTTGTTTTCGTGGTCTCGAGCTTGACTTCCAAGATTTTTTCCAAGATTCTGTTTTGTTGATTGTCATATTATACTATCACCCTTGCAAGTTTTCCTACTGCTGGCCATCGTTCGACTACTTCTTTTGGTAGTGCTCCTTTCATCATCGTTCCTTTAGAGTATCCGTCTTAGTCTTTTAGTACGCCTGCTGCGTTATCTTCGAATTTGATGTGTGTTCCGTCTGCTCTTCGGAATGGCATTCGTTGTCGTACGATGATTGCGTAAAATACTTTTTTTCGTACTTCTGGTTTTCCTTTGACGACGGAGCAGCTGACCATGTCTCCTACTCCGCATGCTGGAACTCTTCCTTTGACTGTTTTGTGGCATTTGACGCTGATGATGTTGACCATTTTCGCTCCTGAATTATCGCATGCTGTGACGATGGATCCGTGTTGTAGCCCTCTTGTGACTCGTGAAGAGAATGGTTTCATGATTCTTCAACTCCTTTTTGTTCTTCTTCGAGTTTCTTTCGTGCTTTTGAGTCTCGTACTGCTTGGAGTTCTGCTTCTTGATCTTTCGCTGCGAGGTAGGAATAATCTTTACCTCTTTTCTCTATGATGATGAACGTTTTCGTTTTGCTGATTGGTCTGCATTCTTTGATGTCTACGACGTCTCCGAGTGTTGCGTTCATCGTTTCTGGGTTGTGTACTCTTACTTTTGATCGTAGTCGTACGTATCGTTCGAACTTTTTGATGTATCTCCAGTAGTTCCATTGTACTGTTGCGGTTTTTTGTGATTTTGCGGAGATCACAATACCTGTGAACGTGCGGCCTCTTGTTCCGATGCTTTTTTCTTTGTTGTTCATGTGTTTTCCTTTTCTTGTTTGTTTATTTTTTTACTATGGTACTATTTTTGTTGGACTACTATTCTTTCTGGGACGAACCCGAACTCGATGAGGAGTTGTTTTACTCGGATTGGATATTTTGATTGGAGCTCGATGACCGAATTTTTGACTGTTCCTCCGCAAGCTAATTTTTCTTTGAGCTTGCGGCACAGGTCTTTCGTGTCGATGTCGTGCTCTAACCCATATATAACGGTATACTGTTTTCCGAATTTCCGTTTTTCGAGTTTGACTTCTATTTTTTGTGTTTCCTTTGCGATTGATTCACAAACGCAAAGGTCCTTAGGAAGGCCACACGTCGTACAGACGAGAGTCATGCTTTGCGCACTTCTCCCTTTCCCAGAATCGTGTGGATTCTTGCGACGGTTTTCTTCATAAGTTTGATTTTGCCAGCGTTTTTTGGGCTGACTCCTGTGAGGACTTGGCTGTTGTCTTTTAAAAGTTGCTTTTTTAGCTCCAGAATCTGCTTGAGGAGGTCTTCTTTGCTTGTTGAGCGTAATTGTTTCATTCTTTTGTTCATCCTGTCACCTCTGCGGTTTCAGGCGTTGTCGTCGAGGTTTGAGGAGGTTGTGATGCTGCTGACGTGTCTGGTGTTTCTCTTGTTGTTTCTTGTTTTTTTGGTGTTTTCTTTTTTGGACTTCTTTTCCTTTGTTTTTTTGCGAGAGTTGGTGTTTCTGGTTGTTGTGCTGTTGTTGTTTGTGTTTCTGTCATGGTTCCAGAAGTTGTGGCGGAGTAGACTACTCCTTGTTTGACGGTGATTTCGTCAGGGAGTGGAATGTTTGGTGGCATGATGCTTACTTTTACTCCTATCGTTCCTGATTTGAGTTTTGCTGTTGCTTGTGCTTTTCTGACGATGGTGACTGCTGCGTCTCCTGACTTTTTGAGGTATCCTGAGTAGAATCTCCACGTTTTTGCTCGAGCGCTCGGTACTTTTCCTGAGATGTGTATTTCTATTCCTCGAGCTCCTGACCCCATAACGTCGGTGAGTGCTCGGTGTCCTATTGCTTTGAATCGTTGGATTCCGAATCGTTCGAGTCCGCTCGCTATTCTTTCTGCGATGATTCTCGCGTCGAGGTTTGGTTGTTCTACTTCTACGAGTTCTATTTCTGGATTTTCGAACTTGAATTTTTTCTTGAGTGTGAGTGTGAGTTTTTTGATGTTTTCTCCTTTTCTTCCTACGACGAGTCCTGGTCTTGATGCTGAGACGAGTATTTTTTCTCCGAGTGGCGTTCGTACTATTTTTGTGCTACTGTGTCCTACGTTGTGGAGCGCGTTTTGTAAGAACTCGTGGACTTGGAGTTCTCTCATTTTTGCCGCGAGTATTTTTCTTTCTATCATGCGTGTTC
Organism: uncultured Methanosarcinales archaeon; assembly: GCA_964359925.1. Lineage (GTDB taxonomy): Archaea > Nanobdellota > Nanobdellia > Woesearchaeales > ARS49 > JACQMS01. The sequence continues at coordinate 1,090 of CAYHWM010000015.1, read as the reverse complement.
ACCTAGCACGATGTATACGTGCGTGTTTTTTGCTTGTCCTGCTCCTCTTCCTGACCTCATCACTGTTGGTCCTTTTGATGGTACGAGTGATGTGATGTGGAGAGTGCTTGTGTTCATTCCTTTGAAGGATGCGTTTTTTTCTGCGCTTTCGAGGAGTGATAGTATGTTCTTGCACGCTTTTTGTGGGTATCTTCCTGCTCCGAGTGGTCCTTTTTTGTGTCCCATGCCGTTCGCGTTGGTTCTGAATGGTACTGGTTTTTTTTCGTCGATGACTTCTTGGAGTATTATTTTTGCTGTCGCAACGTTTTTTCCTCTGATCATTTTCGAGATGTGTACTGCGTGCTTGATGGATATTGGTAGGTTGAGCCCGTTTGCTATCGCGCTCTTTCCTTCGTTTCCTGTCTTGTTTCCTTTTGATTGTTGTGGTGTCATGGTTTATTTCACGCTCAGTGCTGAACTGCTTTTCGTCGCTCCTACTCCTGGTGCTGAGTGTTTGACGTTTTTTCTTGTGAGTGCGAACTCTCCAAGTCTGTGTCCCATCATTTCTGATGTGATGAGGAGTGGGAAGAATTCTTTTCCGGAGTGTACTTTTATTGTTGTTCCTATGAATGATGGTAGGATGAGGAGGTCTCTGCAGTGTGTTTCTATGTTTTGTTTTCCTGCTGCTACCGCGTCGACTACTTTTTGTTCTTCGACTGAGAATCCTCTGAGGAGGCTTCTTCGTTCTCGTGATGGTAGGAGTCTTGCAAAGTCTTTCACGTTGAGTGCTCGTAGTTCTCCTTCTTTTCTTCCTCGGTACGTGAATTCTTTCGCCATTGTTTAGTTCCTCCTTCCTGTTCTTCTCGCCGCGAGTTTTCCTACTTTTCTTCCTGGTGGCGCGTGTCGAGATACTGGTTTTTGTTTTGATTTTCTTGATGATCGTTTGTTTCCGAATGGGTGGTCTACCGCGTTCATTTTTGCCGCGCTTGATCGTGGGTAGAGTTTGTTCTTTGTCTTTCTCGCATGGACGACGACTCCTGCTTTGAGGTAAGGTTTTTCTTTTCTTCCGCCGCCTGCGATGACTCCTATGCACGCTCTGCAGAAAATGTTG
>CAYHWM010000014.1:0-14137 GCA_964359925.1 uncultured Methanosarcinales archaeon | reverse complement strand
TCGATCGTCAAGTATGCTTTTGGACGCGAACTGTTCGGAGAGTTATCAACGAACACTCCTTCGAACGTCACGTTTTGTACGAATATCGGCGTTGGCGTGTGATTGAGTGTTGGACTGATAGACTCGTTGTTGATGAGTGGTGGGAATGTTGGTGTACGGTACGCGAATTCTTGGTTTCCGTACGCATACGTTCCGTCAATATCCTGAGCCATGAATTGTATAACATATCGTGTTCCATTTTCGAGTTCTGTTCCATCAATCTTTCCTTTCCAGTACTCATCATCTTCAGGATGAGTGAAAACAATCTTTGTGATACCGTTGCCGTCAAAATACTTTTTTATCATTGTTCCTGTCGGAGAAATGGCGAGATGATTTTCATAATTGGTGAATTTGAGGAACCCTGACCACGATGGAAAATCTTCACTATCTGGGACGTGCTTGACTGCATCAATGATGACGTCGTTTCCGTCTCTTCCTTCAGCGTACGAGAGGGGTATTTCGAAGTTTTCGTATGCGTGTTCGAACTTGATGACTGGGTGTTGTGAAACGTTTTCTGGAAGGATGATTTTTCCTCCATATATGGTGTGTAGTTCATTCGTAAGTCCTTCGCCATAGTATCCTTGAGTGAAAGTAATCGTTCCATCAGCATCTCCGATAGGTTGAATGCTTACATTGTGCTCTTCTCCATCGTACTTAATGAGAATTGTTGTTCCGTTGTATTGCCAATCTGCTGACGTTCCTGCAGACTCATCGTAGAGCGTTATTTTTCTGCTTGTTGACGTGTTCGTGATTCCTGAGAGTCGAATAACTCTGTTCCTGTCACGCCAACCAGCGGAGAGAATGAAATAGTCTCCTTTTTTCACGGGCACTCCGTTTTTCATTACGAGATTGTTGGAAGAAGTCACTGCAGGGTACAGTTCGTTGCCTTGCGTTGGAGTGTCGTTACCTCGGAGAATGACCATAGTAATCGGTCCCGTTGTCAGGTTTGCTTTGAAAGTAAGTTCATTGTTCGAAGAGGATAGTTGTATCGTTTCTCTTCGTGGTTGTTTTAAGTAGCTCCATCCGAACGTGTCGAAGATGGGATCTTTGAGTGTTTCTCCGACTCGTTGAGAAAGTACTGATGGGGCGAAGTCTTTCGGAGTCATTTTTATATCAATGCGAGAGATTTTTTGTTTTCCTCCACTATTCACAGTCGTGAATGTTGCGTGAGTTCCGTTGATGAGAGTGTTGCTTGCTCCTCTCGTGATTTCGTTGTCGTGTTCGAGTGTCATTCTTCCTTGTCCTCGTTGTGCACTTCCTGACTCAACGAAGATAGTGAGAGCGAGCGGGTTTGGTGAACCTATTGTTGATGTTCCTACAGTTGTTGGTTCTCCAATAAAGACGGTGACTTGAGGAATTCCGTACGTGTATCGTTGTCCACTAGCGACTTGCATTGTTTCTTCGTTGATCTTCAATGTTGCATACCCTTCTGTTGTTGGTGGGAGGTTTTTGTTGATAGTGACGAGTTCGAGTCTTGTTCCGTCGGAGAGGTATTCTCTACTATTGTTCATAAGCATCACTCGCTCGCTTTGTTCTTCGACTGTTAGTTCTGCGCGCCCAGTGTCAGAATCTTGAACTGCTATCTTTTCTATATAGAGAGTTACTTGAGGATTTCCTGCAACGTATGTTTTTCCTTCTGTGATTGTGATGGTTTCTCCGTTCACTGTAACGAGTGCTCCTTTTTCTTGTGTTGGTGGAACTGAAGTATAGAATTCTACGACTGAGATTTTTTCGTTGGATATTATCCCGCTATTTCGGAGTGCTTCTTCATCTCCAGCATCAGAAAGAGTAACAAATTGCCCATACGAGTGGAGCACTATTTTAGAGATACTGTTCTCTTCGCTTCTTCCGATCGTGTACTGGTTTCCATAAGCGTCGAGTATTCCTCCGGAAAACGTTGAAGTGTCAAGTGGCGTGGGGAATGTTATGCTCGTCGTGTAGAATGTTCCTGTGCTCCAATCGTAGGATGAAGTAGTTTCAGGAATAGGAATAGTATGGGTTGAACATACTGATATTGTGCTCCCGTTAGGCAATAACGTGGAAGTGCAAGACGGAGAGAATAGAGTTCGTGGTGTAAGAGCTGCATCGACGTTGACGTCATAAAATGTATTGTCGGATCCCCTAATCCAATCAGTATCGAAAACTCTTGAATATTCTGCAATTCGGAACAGTTCTGCCGTGGAATCGTCGGCGTTCTTCCACGCCCCACTGGAGAGGTAGTAATAAGAGGAGCCGTTGCTTCCATCATACTCTGCAGGGTGGAGAGTATACCATACTCTTGGGGAGAGCATTTTCGTTCCGAGGTATCCGGCACGAAGCGGTATGTCATACGAGAAGGGAGGGAGTGTTTCGTTAAATGCGCGTAAGTACGGGAGTTCAAGTGGTCGTGTGAGTTGTTGTTCCGTTGTTGGTAGCGTCGTTGCTTTTCCTGCAACATTGCTCGTCGAGTCGGAAAGGAGTGTTATTCCTGTTACTGCGAGGAGGAGGAAGAGAAGGATTATGGCGAGGAGAGGAAGAGTTGATGATCGTAATCGTTGACGATGAGCATTTTTCTTTTTTGGCACTCTGAACATCCTCTTTTTTCTTTTTTTGAATGATGGCTATTATAAATCTTTCTTCACGGCAGTGGTCGTGTAACGGGTTGTACTGGAGTAGTACGTAATAGTTGTTTTTCGTTCAATTCTGGAGGGGACTTTTCTTCTTCGTTTTCTTTTTCGTTCGGTTCTGGCGGAGCATTCTTTTCTTCTTCTCTTCGTTCTTCGTGTTGTTCTTCTTGTTTCTTTTCAAGTTCGTGAGCTGTTTTCTCGTCGGCAATCGCTTTCTTGACGAGTGTCGTGTTCCATCCTTTCGTGTCGAGTTCTTGTTCGAGTTGTTCGTACGTGTTTCCGAGGAGTATGTTTTTTCTGATGATTTCTTTGAGTGTTGTGAGTTGTGATTGTTGGTGTCGTCGGTAAGAGAAGAATACATACCATCCTGCTCCAACAATGAGTATTCCCGCGATTGTCCAGAAACTGAATGTGATAACTGTAGCGTTCGTCGTTGTTCTTGTCGAGTTTGATTGGTTTGTTGGCGATTCTTTGATAGGGGTGCTCGTGTTTTCTTTTGTTTCGTCTGTTTCGTTTGTGGTATTTGTTGTCGTGAGTTGTTGTCCTCCTTGGAGTGGCTGTTGGTTGACTGATGAAGTATTCATTGTTGAGAGTTCTGTCTTGTTCGTAGTGGTTCTGTTCGTCGTATTCGTCTTGTTCAGGTATGTTATCGTGTTGTTGACTGGTGTCGTGTTGAGTGTGTCGTTCAAGTTCCACTCTTTGAGTAGTCCCCCACCTCCTCCGCCTCTTGGCGGTTCTGGTGGTATTTCTGGGATGAGTGCGAGTGTCGCATTTACTGTTTTCGTTTCTCGAGTGATGATAGTAGTATTCGAAGTATATCCTGTTTTTGTAATAGCGAGCGTGTAATTTTGTGGTGGTTGTTTTGGTAGTGTTGCGAGTAGTTGTGATATTCCTCGAGCATCGGTTGTCGTCGTTGTTACACTATCCCCATTAGTATTTTTTAGCGCGAGTGTTACTCCAACGAGTGGTGTTCCTCCAGTATTCGTGACGGTAATAGTAATAGTTCGAGTTTCTGATACTGCTCCTTTTCCTATTGGGAGTATTGTATTCTCGTCGAGTTTTGTTTCTCGTACTGTAACTGTACTGTTTTCAACAGTGATGCTTTTTCCTTCTGGTGGTGTGAGAATTGTCGTGTTCGTAATCGTGGAGTTCTGGGCGTTGGAGAGGTTTATTCCTGTAGAGTTTGGTGTCGTGGAGAGGTTGATAGTTGTTGTGAGAATGTTGGTGTTATTTCCAGTACTTTCGATTCCTGTTGAGTAGTTGGTAATTGTGAGGTTTCGTATCGTCACGTTTGTTCCTCGGATAATCATTCCTGTTCCTTTTCCTTCGTCACGTATGGTATGATTATTACCGTCGATGACGAGATTGTTACCAGTGATAATGAAGCACGTTCCTGTTCCTGTGACGTCTGTTGTGAGTATCGTGTTTGTCTTGATAGTCATGCACTCTCTCGCGACTATGTGGTGTTTGATGGTTGTCGCGATAGTGTTCGTGTCAATAACGTTTCCGAGAGTGTCGAGGAGCCTGAGCAAAATCGTCGTTGGTCCTTCCGGGAGTAGTGTTGTGTCGAGGATTGCTTGACCTGTTGTTTCATTGATGGGTAATGATGTCCATATTGTTGATGGTGTAATGAGGTATTCTATTGTTCTTGTTGGAGTATTGTACGCGGTAATGATGAGTGGTGTTCCTCCTATGTTTTCTGTTGGTGTGAGGATGTGTAATTTTGGAGTGCTCGTCGGAGAAATCGTGACAGGCAAAGTGTTTCCTCCTGTTGTTTCGAGAATGATTGTTCCTGTTGCGGTGATAGTTCCCGCAGTATTTTTTTCGTATGTCATATTCGAGTGTTTGAGCGTTGAATCGATAATTGTTGCGGTTCCTTGATTGATGTGCACGTCGGAAAATTCTCCATCAAGTGTTGATGTTCTAATACTGTTACCGTTACCTGTTGTTTGGTAGAGTGCTGTGGCGTTTTCTCCTCGTGAAAAGATAGTGATATTGTTGAGCTCGTTGTTACTCGCGCCGTTGATGTTGATTCCTTTTGATACTGGTCCTGTTGTCGTAATGCTTACGTGTTCGAGGAGTGTGTTCGCATCTTGGAGGTTTATTCCTGTACTCGCAGTGCCGTTTGCTGTTATTGAGATGCCACTCATCGTTGCTATTCCCGGAGGAGGTATGCCTGTTGTTTGAGATAGTATTCCTGTTGAGTAATTTCCTTGAACGACGATATCCATATCTTTGATGATGATTTCTCCTCGAGGAATGATTCTCATTCCTGTTCCTGATGCTGAAACGGTAACTGTGTTCTTGGTGAACATTCCAGCTCCTTGGAGGTATAACCCCGTTTCTTTCGTTGTGAAAAGGGTGTTATTTTCGAAGAGTGCAAGATTGCTTTGGTATCCCGTAAGTAGTGCTGTTCCATTCGTTACGAGAATAGTATTATTGATAAGTGCTCCTCCTTGTTTTGCTTGATAGTTTATTCCACTAGCGCCTGTGATGTTGAGGCGATTATTTGAGAAGAGTGTGTCATTGGCTGAAGGGTTGAGAGCTACAGCAAAAGAACCAACGGATCCTCCTTTGGCGAGTATACTATTGTTTGTCATGGTTAGTTTTTGAGAATTCGAGTTTATCGCTATTGGTGCTTTTCCGTTCATCGTGATCGTGTTGTCGGAGAGTGTTGATGTTGGTGATGAGTCGATACTTATTCCTGTCGTTGGATAGCTTGTTGTTCCTTCGTCGTTTCCGTCGTCTTGAGTGATGGTATTCTTGTTGATCGTTGTCGTGTTGGAGAGTGTAACGCTGATGCCTCCGAGTGCTTTTCCTTTGAGTGTTATGGTGTTGTTGAAAAGGGTGGTGAAGTTTCCGTTTTGGAGAGTGATTGCTTTTGACTGGCTCGCGTTTGACTGGATGGTAAACGTGTTGTCGTGAATGGCGAGGTTGTTGATGATTCCTCCAGAGGTTGCTTGAAGTTGTATTCCTATGGGGTATTTGGTTGTCGTCGCACCACTGGTGAGGTGGAACGTGTTGTTACTGATCGTAATGTTTCCTATCGTTCCTACTCCTGTTGATCCTTGGATGAACATTCCCCACGAGAAGGAGTTGCCGGTAATAATCGTCGAGTTAAGAACGATGATGCCACTTGTCGTACTCGTCACAATCCCTCCTGATGATGTTGCGATTCCTGAGAGGTTTATCGTCGAATTTTTTATGATAAGCGTATCAGCGTATTGACTGTCAACTCCTCGAAGGTATGTTGTCGCGATATCTGAGGAAATGACAGTATTCTCGATGGTTGTTTCGACGATGCGCGCAGGATGCGTTCCTTTCACATGTATTCCTTTGTTGTATCCTGTGATGGTGAGGTTTTGAATAGTTGATTTGCTTTTTTCTATCAGAACTCCGGTGGTCTCTTGAATTGGCGTTTCTGGTAGTGGCTCTGCAGGAATTGACGTGATTTCGCGATTATTCCCATTCAGAATGACGTTTTCTGATTGTATGCTTATACAGGGAGTATCTGTGGCGACGATATCATTCTCGAGTACGTACGTTCCTGGTTGGCTAATAACTCCGCACCCTGTAATCGCAACGGGCGGGAGTTCTACTGCTTTACCGTACATGTTTTTGAGTGGTTGTTGTGAGAGAAGTACGAATGTTCCTATGATGATGAGTGTGAGGAGAGTGAGTATCGTCGGGATGAGGAGGTTTCTTGTCGCAGTAATCTTCTTGACATTCTTCCGCACAACTTTTCTTCTCGAATGATTCTTTTTTTGTTTCATATCAGTTCACCAATTTCCACAATCCACATTTTCACATTCTCATATTCTCACATTTCATATTCTCATATTCGTTTTCATTGTCTTCCTCCTTTGATCCATTTTCTTACGGAGTTGAGTGCTTGTTTTCGAGTGATTGCTGGTGCCGATTTTTTTCCTTTTTGTTTCTTGATGACGGGAGTGAGGTGTACTCCTTTAAGACTGACACTGTCGGCGAGTGATCGTGCTGTTGATTCGAGGAGGGAATAAGAGTGTATTTTTTCTTTTGTGCGTGGATGCGTTTTTGTTTGTTGTTTTTGTGAGTGCTGTTGTTTCGGCTGTTGTTGTCGCGTGTTCTCTTGCTCCGGTTTCTGTTTCGATGGTTCTTTTTTTCTGAGTGCAATGAGTGTGATGATGAACACGATGGTTGTTGGTATGCTGATACTGTATGGTAAGTTGTTCGTTGTGTCGCACGAGTAGGTGCTGATGAGCCAGAGTGTGAGGAGTCCTGCTTGGAGGAGTGATGTTGTGATTATGAGTGGTATGTTGAGTGGTTTTCTGATGGTTATTGTTTTGTAGATTCCGAATGTTGTGATGGTGAGGAGTGCGAAGAGTGCGAGGTGTGCGATGATTGGTGTTGCTATCGTGCACGCTAGTTCTCCGAGAGATATTTTTTGGGTGATGACGGTGGTTGGTTTTTTTGTTACTGGTTCTGGAGCGCTCGTGTTTTCTGGCGGCGTAATTTCTGGTGTTTGTTGTGGTGGCGTAATATTTGTCATATTGGTTGGGGAAGTTGTAGTATTGGTCGCGTTGGTTATTGTAGTGGTTGAAGGTGTTGAAGATGACGACTGAGTTGTTGGCTGTTGGACTGGTGGTAGTGGTATTTGGAGTGTTGTACTGTTTGTCTGTGTGAGGTTGACGACAACGGTGGTGGTCGTGTAGTTTGTTTTTGTTGCGGTGATTGTGTGAGGTGTGAGGAGGAGTATGGTTGTCCTGTTCGCTTTGATTTCTGAAAGAGTGTGGAGTGTTGTGCCGTCTGTTCCCGTGATGGTCGTCGTGTTTTCTCCGAACGTGTTTCTTGCAGTGATTGTTGTTTGTGGGAGTTGACTGTTGCCACTCGTCGTGTTAAGTGCAACGTACCATTGTACGTCAAGTGTTCCTGTTCCTCCGGTGATGAATGGGTATGTTCTGATTGCTGGTGTGAGGTTGGTGAGTGTTGCGTTTGCGTGGTTTGTAAGTATTGGTTGTGAGTTTGTGCTCGAGAGTGTAGAACTCAGTATCGTAATGTTTGTTCCGCTGTTGAGGTTGAGCGCATACGTGTTCGATCCAAAAGTGTTGATAGTGCTCGTGGAGAGTGTTGTTCGTGTTGTGTTGTTGAGGAGTATTCCTTGAGTGAAATTGTGGAGTGTGATGTTGGTGATGTGTATTCCTGAATGGTTTTCAACTATGATTCCTGTTCCCAATCCGTCGCCAGTGATAGTGTATCCGTTGCCGTTGATGAGAATATTGTCTGTTCCGACGGTGAAGCATGTTCCTTTCACGCTGACGTTACTATTCAACGTTACATTGTTCGTAATCGTTCCGCAGACTGTTGAAAGAGTGACGACGTCCACTGGTTTTCTCGTGATAGTCCTCGTTTGGGAGCGCGCAGTGTTTCCTGTTTTGTCTTTTGCGGTGATACTCCACGTTGTCGTTCCGTTATCGAGAATTGTTGAGAATAAGAGCGTTCCTCCGTTTGTTTGTTTCGTCGATCGTGATACGTTGTTGATGAGGAGTGATGCTTCTTTGAGTGCTTCGTCAGTGACGTTCACTGTTATGATTGTTGAGTCGCTCGTCGTGTTTTCTCCATTGAGTGGTGTGATGAGCGTGATGGTTGGTGGTGTTCGATCGATGGTGATGTTTGGTAGAATGCTTCCTGTGTAACTGTTTCCTGCGCGGTCAGTGACGTTGAGTCGTAGCGCGTACGTTTTCTCTGCTGGCGCCGTTGTCGTGGCCGTCCAGGGTGTTCCACTCAATGACAAGTTGTACCATTGACTTGTCCAGTTCGTCGTCGAGTTCATAAGTTCCCATCGGTATCGTACGCTCGCAACTGCAAGATTGTCGCTCGCTGTTGCGTTGATGGTAAGTGGTGTTGTGTTGTCGTTGTAGTATCCGCTCGTCATCGTTGAGAAGTTTCCTGTTGGTGGAACGGTGTCAATAGTAATTGTGATATTGTTTGTAACTGCAGTATTTCCAAACGTGTCGTATGCTTCTACTCGAAGTGCGTGGATGCCGTTGGTGAGTTGGAGTTGTGTAGTGAGCGTCGAACTTCCTGACGGAGGGATTCCTGAACTCACTGTCGTCCCGTCGATTTTGAAGTTGACTCCTGCAAGGTTTCCATCAGATGCAGTAACAGTAACTGAGAGTATGGAATTCTTGCTCGTCACATTTCCTACGGGCGAAACAAGAGCGAGGATGGGCGGGGCGTTGTCGACGAGAATATCAGTAATGGTCTCGTTTTGCACGTTTCCTACTTCGTCTGTTGCAGTAATCAGAAGAGTGGTATTTCCTTCGGGAATGGATGATATGTTCGCAGTCCACGATGTTCCTGAGTGTGAGAGGGAGAGTGATCGTGAAACTCCGTTGTTCGTCACAGCTCTTGCGGTAACATTGGCAATGCTCGTCACAGTGTCGGTAGCATCGAAGAGTAGTGTTGAGAGGTTTGCGTATTGCCCACTTGATGGTTGATTGACTGTGATGATTGGCGGTGTCGCGTCGACAATGACTGTTCTGTTCTCGGTAGACACTGTATTTCCTGCTTGGTCGGATGCGGTGATGTAGAATTCGTAGATTCCTTCGTTTTCTATGGGGAGAGTCATATTCATAATGATCCCCCCCGGTATTGGGCTTCCTCCTGCCGAAGTAGTTCCGTCGTCTCCTATTCTGAACACGAGTTGTCCAATATTCTCGTCAAGCGCTGTTGCGACGAAGGGATTGTCAAAGATGTGGTTCGTCGTCAAGTTTCCTGCTGGCGTAAGAATGGTAAGAATTGGTGGTGTTTTGTCGAGAATGATTCCTTGTTCTGTTGTGTTCTGTACGTTTCCTGCTTCGTCTGTTGCAGTGATAAAGAGTGTTGTATTACCTTCAGGAATGGTTGACCCGTCTCCATTCCATAGTGAACCATTTTTTACGAGTGATATGTGTCGTGGGGCTCCGTTGTTAGTGACTGCTGTTGTTGTCACATTTGTTATGTTCGTCGTGCCATCAGTGATAGAAAATCTTAGTTGTGACGTGTCGTTGTGAAATCCTACGCGCGGGTAGGATACTGCAATGCTTGGTGGTGTGACATCGACGATGAGTATTCGTTGTTCTGAGATTGCTATTTGTGCAAGTTCGTCTGACGCGTCTATTCTCCATGAGAATACTTCGTCGTTAGAGAATATTTTTGCAAAGTTGTATACCCCACTCGACCCATTTTTTGTTGATAGTCTGGTGGAGGTGTACCCTGTGAAGTGTACCTCGTCGAGAAATGAGTCTGTAACTGTCGCGTTGAACGTGACACTCTTCTTGTTTGTTATTGTTTTGTTGGATGGTTCGTGAAGTGTGATGATTGGTGGGCGAGAGTCTACGGCTATTTCTGTGAGTGTTGTTTGCGCGCTATTGCCCGCAGTATCAGTAGCTGTGAGAGTGAGTGCGTGGAATCCTTCTCCAAGATTGAGTGGTGCTGTCCAGTTCATCCCGTTGATTGTTGTGAGCGTTCCACTTCCTCTGACGGGAGTAGTGCTTGTGTAATTGATGGTGTAATTGTAGGTTGCGCTCGTGATGGTGTTCGCATCAGTAATGGTAACGTTGAGAAGGTTTTGAATTGATTGTTTTGTAGAGAGTGGTTCGTTGATACGTATCGTCGGCGGAGCACTATCAATAGTGATAGTAGTTGTTATTGTTGTTGTGTGTTCTGCAGAGTCTGTTGCGTTGATTTCTATCGTACAAGGACCGTTTGTTGCACACCCAAGATTTTCGGGAGTTGTTGTGATAGCATATCCACCACTTATCGAGTTGAGTGATAGTGAGTATTGTGAGGGAGTATTTCTTTGTTTTGCTCCTGCGACAACTTTTGAAATGCCTGAGACCGCATCAGATGCCGCAACTGTGTAAGTTATCGTTGAATTTTTTTGTAGTGTACCTGTTGATGAAGTGGAAAGCAATGAGAGTGTTGGCGATGAATAATCTACAGTCACTATTCTTTGTTGTGAGTATGCAATATTCTGTGCAAGATCTCGAAGTTGAACAATATAGTAAGCAACTCCTTCAGGGAGTTGAGCATATTGTGTTCCTGCTTGAATTGCGCAAGTAAAGTTTGGAGAGGTTCCCGTAATTGTTCCAGTATACGTTGTCGGAAAGCCCGTGAGTTCACAGGCAGCGCCCGGAGCAAGAGTCATATGTTCTTCTGTGAATGTTACTCCGGTGTTAAAATACCAATTTTTTGCTACTCCGCCATGAGGTGGTGTTGTTGGAAGGTACGCGATATCTCTCGGTGGTGTTTTGTCAATGATGATGTCTCTGACGTATCTGGTTCCTTTGTTTCCCGCGTTGTCTGTCGCGTTGATGTATGCTGAGTACGTGCCTTCGGGAAGTGAGGAAAGTGGGTATGATCCGCTCCACGTACTCGTGAATGCATTGTTTTGTTGTGCGAGTTGTAGTGTTGCGTACCTCGTCTCGCTTCCTTTGACGAATATTCCTTGAACTCCTGAGATTCCTGAAGTGTAATCGGTTACTGTTCCTTCGAAGGGCACGCTTGAGGAGTATTGTGTTGTTGGGTAGTATTGTTGTGATGGTTCTGATGGTATTCCGACAATTGGCGCAGTGGTGTCTACGACGACGAATCTTGTTCCGCTTGTCGTTGTGAGCCCTCCCGTGTCGTACGCTTTCATATACCATGAGAAGTTTCCGTCGCTGACGAACCCGTTCGTCCCGAATGTCGTCGTGAATGTGTACGGTCCACTGGGGGAATTTTCTGATGTTCCTTTGAGTGCTCCGTTGATGTACAGTTCTACTTTTTGTAAGTTGTCGTCGGTGACTGTTGCGGAGAATGATACTGTGGGAGTTTTTTTGTAGGTGTTGTTGGATGGTGTGAAAGAGGTGATGACTGGTGGAGCGTCTGACGCTATGGAGAGTGAGTATACTGTTCCTTCTTCTATTGGTGCTGGGAAGACCGTCGTGTTGGACATGTATCCTGTTTTGCTTGCAGTGATGGAGTATTGAGGAATGATCGTTCCGGAAATGGTAACGTTTGTTGAGAGGAGTGCCGCAATGCTCGTTGTCGACAACGTTCCTGAAGTTATTTCCTCTGGGGGAGATTTTGTTGTATCAGTGATTGTGATGGTTGGTGAAACGACGGGGAGTTCTTGAGAGGTGACAAAGAGGCGAGTCCAGTAGTATGCAAGATAGTTTCCTGTTCCTGTAACGCTTGCTGAAGGGGTGCTCGTGTACGTGTTTGTCGTCGAGAAGAGACCGTTGTCGGTGCGGAATGCTGGTGACTGGTCACTCGTGTACGTTCCTCCGAATGTTCCTATCGACGAGGAAATTCCGTGGTGGTCGATTGCGAACGAGTTTGTTCCTGACGTGTGAACGGTCGCGTTTCCGAAAGAGTAAGTGATGGATGAGTCAGAATCTTCGAGCAATATTCCTTGCGATGATGGTCCTGTCGTCGTGATGAAGGGAGTGAGTGGGAAGTACGTTCCGTCTTTGATGCGGAGTCCTGAACTGTTCGTTCCTGTCGTCGTACTGGTGAAGTTGCTCGTGTAGTGCCAGTTTTGGTGGAACAGGCTTCGTTCGAGGAAGAGTCCTGCACTATTGTCTCCTGCCGTCGAGAATGTTGAGTTGGACGTGATGACTCCGCTCGTGTCTGCAAAGTATGCTCCTGTGCTGTTTGTTCCGTTCGTGAATAGTGTGCTGTTCGCGATGAGGATTCCGTCATTGAGAGATGCTGAAAGTGCGAGCGAGTTGTTTCCTTGTGTGAGAATGGTACTATTCTGGATGGTGAGTGTTGGGTATTGGTATGGCCATGGAGCAAAGATGGCAACTGCTCCTGTGGAATAGATTGCTGATGATTGTGAAGAGTTCACACTGATGAGGGAGTTTTGTATCGTAAAATTTTTATTAGTTAAGGAAGAAATTGTTTTGAACGCCGTGCTGTTGCGGTAGACTTTGCTATCGGTGAGGAGAATATTTGTTGATTGCGCAAAGAGGAGTGGGGGGTTAAGTGTTAGTCCATTCGAGTTGACTGTCGTGTTGGAAATTGTTACATTGTAAGAAGTATCAACGTATAAAATGATGTTTGAGTTCGTAGAGTTAAAAATACTGTTTGAGATAAGAACTCCTTGAGAACTGTAAGCGGAATATATCCCTTTTGATTCCGTGATGTTCATACGCAAGTTGGTAAACGTGGTAAAGTTTGAGGAATACACTTCCGCTCCATACACTCCCACTCCTGTAAGTCCTGTTTCTTTTGGTACGTGAAACGTGATGTTGTCAATCGTCAAGTTTTCGGAATAGTACACTCGCACTCCTATCTTAAAATTGGAGAGTGTGATATCGCTGATGTTGATTCCGTGGTGCATGTTGACAAAAAATGCGTAATTTGATCCACTCGGCACAGTAATGAAGTGGTTGTTCCCTTTGATAGCAACATCGTCGGCGTTAATCGTGATACACATTCCAGAACTGCTCGCTACGAAGTCCGCAATAATGTCATACGTTCCTGGTTGAGTGATCGTTCCACAAGTATTGATAGTTCCATTTGTCGATTCTGTCGGAGCAGTAATTGCATTCCCGTATAGCGTTTTTTGTTGTTGTGAGAGCGCAAATATGGAGAGGGCGACTACGAAGAGGAGGATGCCTATGAGAAGTGCATGATCTATGAACGTTCTTCTCTGTGGAAGTGTACTTTTTTGCTTCACGCAACATAACCCCTTTTTGTAGGGAGAATTTGACGAGTTTGTTTATAAATGAATCGATTTTGCAGACGTGGAAAACTCATTCATAGTCGCACATTTTCACATTCTCATATTCGCACATTCTCACATTCGTCATTTTTTTCTTAACGGTATTCTCATGATGTGGTTGCAGTGATGACAGATGATGACGAGTTTTCCTTCTCTCGTTCTTACCGTGCAAGTTGTTCCCGTGCGGAGGAAAGAATTGCAGTGTGTGCAGTGGAGTCTTCGTTGTTCTTTCGTGAGTCGAATGCTTGCTCGTTGACCTGTTCTTCGAGCGAGGGTGATGAGTCGTCGTGCTTCCGTTTTCCCCTCTTCATTTTTTGGTGTGGTGGATGCCGTGGTGAGGAGTGTGTTGATGGATTGTCGAGCGGTGTTTTTTTGTTCTTGTTTGGCGAGTGCTCGTTTGTTCATGAGGTCACGCAAGTGGAAGAACGGGAGGACTACAAGAACCTTTGTCACCTTTACAAAGTAGTGATATATTGCAAAGGTTTTTAAACCTTTCAAAACACCCAGTCATCTTCTGGGGGGTTTGCAAGAGTCCCATTCCTTCGGGAGTGGGCTCTTGCAACGTTTTTTTGACGACCAGTCACCAGAATGGAACGGTAGGAGAACAATGAACGCACAAGATATCCAACAAGGAATCAAAGATCTCGAGTTACGAGTGGAGTACGACGGAGCGCACGCGAAAAGCGTTTGGGGAAGGAACTATTCGGTAACACTACAAGATGACATTTTGTGCTCGTACATCAATGATTTCAAAGGAGAG
>CAYHWM010000013.1:0-14518 GCA_964359925.1 uncultured Methanosarcinales archaeon | reverse complement strand
CGATTGTCGATGATGTCAAAACGATAAGTTTCAGAGTACTTCTCTCAACACTCAAACTGTACAACCACGTCACGAACTGGGTAACACTCTACCACCTCGCAAAAAAGATCAATTTCTGGAACCAAGTAGGTGCGTTGTATGACGTAGCGAGACTCCACGAACGAGTCCGTCACATACCTAAAAGATATCGTCCGAACACCAGCGAGAAAAAGCATTTTCTTCTCCAAAGAAACTATCCCACGAGCAACAAACAGTATAAACCCATAGAGAAAAAATGGAATGTTCCCATACCATTCCTTGAAGGAGACATTCAAAAGGTGATCACACTATGATAACGCACAAAGACCAGTTACAACTTTTTCAGTTAATCGCAAACAATCTATCGAAAGACGTTGAGTGCTATGCGTTTGGCGGTACCGCTATGATGTTTTATGGATTCAAAGAAGAAACAAAAGACATCGACATCCTTTTCCCATTGTCTGAAGACAAAGAAGCATTTATCTCCGCAATAAAAAAACTCGGTTTTGAAGAAACAAGCCCAATAACGATCTACATTCCAGAAAAACTCCGAGACCCGAACAGGCCGAGAATGTACAAAAATGAAACGACAAGATTCGACATCTTCGTCAAACAAATATTTAGAACACTCCTTAGTCCTACAATGAAAAAAGATACGTACGCAGTTCACGAATTTGGAACAATCAACAAACTTAAAATGAATATTTTTCGAACAGAACATATCGCGTTTCTGAAAGCGATCACCGAGAGAAGAAATGATTTCGACGACATACAAAAAATATTGAACAACGACAAGAATTTCGACTGGCAATACTTCATAAATGAAGTACTCTGGCAGTACGCTCACGGAGACTCGTGGGCACTCATCGACGCGGAAAAAACACTCGAAGAACTCAAAAAGTACCTTCCTATCGATGGGAAGTATGCGAAACAGTTGCGAGATGCAGTGAAGAAGTGACTTCTCTCCTCACAAACGTTTAAAAACTCGTTCTCACGGTTCTTCATCGATGAAACACCCCTCATTGTTGATTCTCCTCTTCCTCGTGCTCATACCTATAGCAATATATTTTTTCTTCCCGCAAACACTGCAAACAGTAGAACAACAAACTATCATCACTCCCGTACCACTCACGTGCTCGAACACTCAAGAACCAAACACTCAAAACTGTAACGGAGAATCGTGCAACAACGATCTTGACCTCTGCGTCCAAGAATCAACATGCGAACTCTTACAAGGAAATGGTAGTGCGGACAAGATAGATCTCCTCTTCATCACTGATGGATACTCGAGAACGGAAGCGAAAGAAGTCATAGCAACACTCCTCGGAGAAAAAATCTACCAAGGACTCTACACGACCAAACCATTCAACGGAACACAACACCTCCACAACATCTGGTTGACGAGCACGAACACGACAACAGGAAACCTCGGGAACCTCCCCGATACTTCATTGTCTATCGTTGCAAACGCGGAATGCCCACAAGCAGACAAGACGATAACACTCAGCAAGAAAACATTCAGAAGCTACTGCTACTTTTCTGGCGATTGTTACCTCAGCATAGGAAAATACCAACCACTCTACTGGGGAAAACTATTCCTCCACGAGTACGGTCACGGATTCGGAGGACTCGCCGACGAGTACGAAGAACCAACACTCGGTGATCGAAGTAAATATCCTAACTGCGCACCCGACGAGGAAACAGCACGACAATGGTTATCACAATACTTTCAGAACACGACATCTATCGCAGGATGCAGTTACGTTGCCGACAATTACCGATTCACAGAAAACTCCATCATGAGACAACACCTCACACAAACAAGCTACGGACCAGTCAACGAAGCACACATCAGAACAATACTCGACAAGTACGAAACAACGCCTGCAACAACAGGAGATTACGGACTCGTACAAACCTACCTCGCGTCGAGAGACGAAGGAACAGAAAGCATCACACTCACACCACTCGGCATCAAGAAAGGAGCACTACCACAATTCCAAACATGCAACTACACAGCAACACTCAGCGACGGAACCACAACACTTTCGACAACGAACTTCACACTCACAACACAACACGAGTACGAAGCACCACCAACATTCTTCAACGAGAAAGGAACACAAGTCCTCTTCGAAGGAGAACATTACACGTTCTCGACAGCGTACTCGCTCATCGTCGTACCATACGATACTCGAGCAACACGACTCAGCATCACCGACGAGAAAGGAACAGTCCGAGCGACACAAAACCTCTCCGCACTGAGCCAGTGTAATGGCATCTGCGAAGCAGGAGAAACGTGCGCGAGCGACTGCGCAGTCAATTATTGTTTGCCACCAACACTCTCCATTATGAATCTATTGAAGCAAGGAAACACACACGTGACGTTCGACGATGACGGAAAAGGAACGGTGCTTACAGAACGAGAAGGGTTTATGGTGGAAACGACGGTTGGTAAGTCATAATTCTTCCTTCAGGTTATTTATTTTTATGAATTTTATGACGCACCCATTTTTTTCAACTGTTTGTTCTTTTCCTTTGCGTATTACTATATATGCTCTTTTTGTTTTGTATTGTTGTATGAACGATTGTATTCCTCTGCCGATATTTTGTTCGCTCAGCTTTACTTCTATGGGTATTATTTCTTTTTCTTTTTCAATGACGAAGTCAACTTCTACTTTTGTTTTCGTTCTCCAATATTTAGGAGTGAATCCCCATTTTACTAACTCCGCTCCCACATAATTCTCAAACATTCTTCCATCCAGAACGTTGGTTTTCGTCATACTGTTGCCAAGACCAGTGTCTACTAAGTATATTTTTGGTCGTTTTGACAATTCTTTATTCTTATTCGTGTAATACGGTTTTATCGATACTATAAAATAACTCTTCTCCAGAGCGTCAAGATACTTTTTTATTGTTTGAAATGATATTCCTATTGTTTGAACAACCGCTTCGTACGATAATTGTTTTCCAGAATTAATTGCGAGATACTGAGTGAACTTCTCCAATGACGCACCGTCTTCTATCGAGAATGTTTTTGCTACGTCTTTCAACAGCATGGTTTCGCGTAAGTCATTTAGTAATATCTGTTTTAGTTCCAATTCTGCCGTCAGAACAACTTTAGGATACCCTCCATAGAGTGCGTGTTCTTCTATTTCACGTTCCATACTTTGAGAAGTTGATGCGGTGATATTCTTTGAAGCTAAAAATTCTCGCAATGAAAAAGGATATATTCTTAGTATGGAAACTCTACCAACAAGGTATGATAGCACTTTTTTGCTCAACAATACCTCTGATGATGATGTTAACCATATAGTGTGTTTTGTATCTGCAAGATATTTTAATTTCTGCCCGGGAGATTTTGCGTACTGAACTTCATCCAATACGACCATTTCTTTACCGAGCACGTACTGTTGTTCAAACTTTTTTATATCTTCATCAAACATATTTTTTATATCAGGATCATCAAAAAGCAAATAGTTCGAGTTTTTATTCTTGATTTGTTCTTTCAGGAACGTCGTTTTCCCTGCCTGTCTTGGACCAACAACTGCAATAACAGGGTACAGATTCTTCACCTTGTCAAATCGTGTTTGAACTTCTCTTGATACATACATGATTGTTATCATCAGGCAGTTCTATTTATAAACTTTACTAAAGTTAATGTTGAGTTTAAGAAAAGTAAGACTAATCTTGAAGTCAATGTTAGGAAAAGTAAGAATTTGCTTGTTCTGTGCTCGAACAAAACAGCGCATTATTGTGGAATAGTCAATTTACGATCTCGGATGGTATTGTAAAACAAGAGACTACTTCTTCACCAGTTTCGCAATAAAAAACCCTTCCGTATCGTTATCTTGAGGCCATAAGCGGAGACATTTTTTTACTTCGGGAGAGAACGTATCGCCGTCGAATTCTTCAACAGCTGGTGACGATTTGACAGGCAACGATATTTGTTCGACCATCGCGTCGTCCTTCTTCCGCAACAAGAAATCAATAACTCCCTCATTCTCTACAGGGTCAACACTGCACGTCGAGTACACGAGAGTTCCTCCCTGAGCGAGCATGTCCCAGCACGTGAGCAACAACTTCTTTTGCAATCCTGATAATCGTTTCACGATTCCAGGATTCCACGACTGCAACGTCCTCGGACTCTTCGCAATAGTACCACTACCACTGCAAGGAGCGTCGAGCAAAATCTTATCAAACACGATATCCTTAAACCACTCACCACGCATCTGAGTCACGACACAATTCGTCGCGCCGACTCTCTGAACGTTCGAACCCAACGCGGTCAATCTGTCTTCTCCCGTGTCATTTGCTACGAGAACACCCTCATTCTTCATATACATCGCGAGCTGAGTCGCCTTACTACCAGGAGAAGCACACAAATCAAGAACTCGATCGCCCGGTTGAGGATCAAGAACGACGGGGGGAATCATCGACGATGCGTTCTGAATATAGATCTTCCCCAACGCGTACTCGACACTATTCCCTGCAGACATCCCGCTCGACGAAGAATCATACCAGAACCCCTCCTTACACCAAGGAACAGGAACCAACGACCACGACGATAAACGCTCCCTTATTTCTTCCACGGACGCCTTCAGAGTGTTCACCCTCAAAGACTTCCTCGGCTCCGTCGTCGACGCTTTCATAAACTCGTCGAAGTTGGTGAGCGGAGAGAAACGGTCACGGAACGATTGCTTAACTGAAATGTCTGCCATATATTCTCCGGTTTTACTTTCTTTGAAACCCTGTTCTTTTTGTATACATATAAATCTCACTCCTGTGACAAAGAAGTAAAACGACTATTTTCTTCTCAGCCTCTCTCCAATCGATAAGTGCTCTATCGTCGCCAATTCTCAACTTATGACAACTCATTTCGACGAGTGTTTCTAAGTAGTGTTCTGGATTGTCAACTATGGAGTTCACTTTTTTAATAATCCTTTCTGCTCTTTGCTTGTCTGTTTTCTTCAAAAAATCTCTCGCTTCTTCATCCCAGATAAGTTCGTATGTACTCATCCGAGACCAAACTCTTTTAATAAGTCTTCATTCTTCACGAATATTCCTTTTGCGATTCTTCGACGAGCACTCTCCACTTTTTCTCGTATTTCTTCACGTATTTCTGGAGATTCAACTATCACCGCTCTCAATTCTTCAACATTTCTTTTGAGCACTTCAACATCCTCATGGATTTTCATAAGCAGTTCAGCTTCAGTCATAGTACAATCACCAACCCCTTCTTCCGCTCTGAACTTTATAAACTTTCCGTCATCGTCGCTCATGGAGGAGTTAACCTTACCATTCTTGCGCTCACCACGAAGAACAGAAAAGAAGGAGAAAAACTCGTCGAGAAATATCGTGACTCGATAGAAAACACGTCACTCTGTATACTCAAAAAAGAAAAAAACAAGTACGCGATAACTACTATTGGAGACGATGAACACCTCAAAACGTGAAAGGTTGATATGCTTCTTACCACTCACAACTTCTTACTCACGTACACTCCATCATTCTCGTATCCGAGTTTACGGTAGTATTCTTTCACTCCTATTCCAGAAATGACAAGGAGCTTTTTGATGTTGTACTCTTCCTTCGCGATTCTTTCGGCTTCCGCGAGAAGTTTCTTACCAAGACCGAGATGTTGAACTTTTCCTGCTCCGTCATCGTTGTTCCCCGTCGCTCCGATAGGAACTGCTGAACCGTACACGTGTAACTCTCGAATACCTGCACTGTAAGGAGTGATTTCTGAACGGAAAGGTTTTGATGGAATGCGGAGACGACAAAATCCAAGAAGCATATCGTGAGAAGGATCGACTGCTTGCAAGAATACTTCCGTTCCGCCCGATGCTTCGTACACTGTCTTCTTAATAACTATTTTCTCCACGTCGAACTCTGCAAACTCTTTACTTCTTGGCTCTCTACAACGAATACACTTGCACTGAACTCCTTTCACTTTCAACAAATCTGAAACGTATTGTCGAAGATTTGTTTTATTCACTCCTGCCTCCGTACGATACGTCGGAATATCTCTCTGAATCCTCATCACCCTGCACCACTCAGGAATATACTTTTTCCCTTCGACGATGATCTCTGCAGCTTCTTCCCTCGTGATGGGAGTGAACTGTCCTCGTTTCCACAACTCGAACAACGGAGTGCCTATCAGAACCATACAAGGGTAAATCTTGAGTGCGTCAGGCATCCAGTCAGGATTGGAGAACAACTCCTTGAAGTCTTGAACGTCTCGTTCTTTCGACGATCCTGGTAGTCCTGGCATCATATGAAAACACGTTTTCAAAAAAGAATCTTTGAGGAGTTGTTGAGCTTTCACTGCGTCAGCAAGGTCGTGACCACGATTCGTCTTCTGAAGAATAGTATCGTCGAGTGCTTGCACTCCCACTTCGACCCTCGTCGCTCCCAACTCGAGCATTTGATTGATGTGTTCATCAAAACACCAGTCAGGCTTCGTCTCGACACACAACGCGACACAACGCACTCTCGCAGTCTCGTTTCTCACTTTCTCGACAGGAAAGTCCAGTGCTCCTTTTATGGAACGAATCTTGTCGTGAACGTCTTGCACTCTCTCTTCATTATGTACATCTCCAGGAAGATTGAAAAACTCTCGAAACTCTTTCATCTTCACTTTTCCATCATCAAGAAACAATTCACCAAAATCACTCATCGCTTTCAGCGCGTAACCGACGAATTCTTGTTGGTATTCTTTCGCGTACGAAGGAAACGTACCGCCCATAATGATGAGCTCGACTTTGTCAGGATAGTGACCAGTAGCGACGTACTGCTCTAAACGATTCCACACTTGCAAATAAGAATCGTAAGCGTTCCTCGAAGCCCTCAACGACGCAGGCTCTTTCCCCGTGTATGACTGAGGAACATCACCAAACACAGAACCAGGACCTCCCGGACAGAAGACACACCTCCCGTGAGGACACCCCAACGGAGCAGTCATAATAGCGACAACAGCAACACCCGACGACAATCTCGAAGGCTTCGAAAGCAAGTTCGTATTACCTTCCAAGAAAATTTCTGCATCCTTAGGAATCCTACCAACAGAATACTTCTTCGCAAGCTTTATCTTACCCCTCGCGAACGACTCCTTCGACACTCCAGCTCTTGCCATCAATACCGCTTCAGAAAAGAACGTTTCTTCAGAAGCAGTTTCTTGAGCTTTTTGTTGTTGTTCTTGTCGTATCATATCCTCGAGGCATCACCAAACCTTTAAAAACTCTACCGTCAGGAAATGAAGAATGTGAGAATATGGAAATATGAGAATGTGAGAATATGAGAATATGAGAATGCGAGAATAAGAGTGTGAACTATGCCTTTCATCCCTCCAGAAGTTGACGTCTTCAGAAGTGACACGATAGCATTCTTGGAGTCAACCATACCGAATGCGAGACCACTCCTCGTCTTCATAGCAGTAGCAGGAATCATCTACCTCGTTTACAGAATAAAAAATTCAGAATTCGGAGAACACTCAGACTGGACAATCTTCGGAATCATAGCATTCATCGGATACATCATCAGCGGAAACATTTTGATCATTCCATTGTTAGGAATTGTAGCAACGTTTTTCTACTACTTCACACAACACGTCCTCCTCAAAGCAACACAACTCACCGTCGGAGAAAAAGACCTCCTCAAAGCATTCGTGCCAAACTCCGACGAAGAAGAAGCACTCGACAACGCGCTCAAACAAGAATCAAAAAAGAAAGGAGCAAAAGGAGACGTGGCAGGACTCGAAGAAGAACTCCTTGCAGGAGAAGAGCACATTCAAGCAACAGAAGCAGAACTCCTCCAATTTGAGAGAAGAGAAGGACAAGCAATGAACGAACAAGAATCAAGAGATGGACAGATGGTCGACTCAGAAACGTCAAGTAGTACGATGACACCACAAGAATACCTCCCGTACCTCAAAAACGAACTTTCCTTCACGAATGAAAACATCAGATCCTTACAAGCAATGATACTACTCGAACAACAAGCACAACTATCTCTCAACGACTCATTCGGACAACAACTACAATCACTTACACAACTCGAAGAACAACATATTCGCAAACTGTTGAAAGGAGCAGGAAAAGAAACACGAGGCATGCTCGCTGCAGAAAAAACTATTCTCGAAAAACAACTCCGCAGTATCATCATCACATCCAACCCTCATAATGATCCATCCATTCTATTGCAAAATAGCATTGCAGAACAAAAAAGAGAAGGAATACTCTCAAACATGC
This sequence comes from uncultured Methanosarcinales archaeon, assembly GCA_964359925.1. Lineage (GTDB taxonomy): Archaea > Nanobdellota > Nanobdellia > Woesearchaeales > ARS49 > JACQMS01. The sequence continues at coordinate 6,251 of CAYHWM010000013.1, read as the reverse complement.
GCGTCATAGACAGTTCGCTATTACGAGTTGAAGGACTCGTCGCTCAAGAAACAACGATACTCAACACGTTACGATCAACACTCTCCACAATGGGAGGACTACTTCCCAAAGCACGCACAACATTTTCAACACTCCTCAAAGGAATAGATGAAGAGGAAGAACTCGTTCGCCGAGAACTCTTCACCGAACAACGACACAAACAACAACAAGAAATAGCAATACAACAACTATCAAAAAATCTCAACAGTTCAACACCCCCATCTCACGCACTCAACATCCACCTCACTCTACTCCAATCATTATCACTCATCCTTTTCACAAGACGACAACGTCACGAGCAACAACTACGAGGACAAGAATCATTCAAAAACTTCCTCAACGCACTCCAAACAGTAGAAAACACCTCACTCTCACTCCTACCAACACTCCAACAACTTTCACAAACAACAGAAGCTCTCGATCACGAATCAACACTCGCAACACTCGCAATATCGTCAGGAGAAGTTGTAGCAACAACAGAACAACAAGGAGAACTCTCAGAACTCGCCGGCGCATTACCAAAACTACCAACCATATCACAACAAGTCTACCAAGCAACACTCCAACAAATAAACCAAGAAATCAACAGCATACAATCACACATTCAAAACACACAACAAAAAATAGAAAAACTCAGAACAGCAATAGCGACAACACAACAACAAATAGCTACGACACGACAACAACCAACACCTCAACAAACGACGGGAATGGCGGCGTAACCTCTCTCTTTAGTGAATATTACTTTTTATATACCTCAATGAGCTCATTGAGAGAAAGTCTTATATACTGGTGTAAAATAAGTAATGCTATGTTCATTTACGCTTCTCAACACGCATCGTTCTTACCTGAGCGATTACGAATGGCAGAAACTATTTTGCAACAAATCCCCGCAAAGTACTGCTTCATCACAGGATCGTTCTTGTACAATAAAACATACAAGGATATTGACGTCTTTGTTCTTTCACGATCAAAAAAGAAGTTTTCTCACAACAATCCAAAAATGAACATAACCATTATCGACTTCAATGACTTATACTCCTTATTCTTTCACTCTATCACAAAAAGCTGTGTAGCTAAAAACATTCTACCACAACGACCACTCAAAATAACACTTTCGGATTACTGGAACGTCATCAACGAAGCAGTTCCAACACTTCTCAACCAGCACGACACGTATCATAAAGACGTACGATTTTTACTTCTCTATACTGAATACTTCAAGTCTAACGTTGTTCTTGACACAGTTGCATTAACTGAGAAAATAAATAGTTTCAAATCGTACAAAGAAATTTTGAAGTACATCAAACACGAAGTCCCCCTCAGCATTGAGGGAAAAATGACGAGTTCGTATCTGAAACGATTCTTTTATACGTGGGCAGGAACGTACAAGAAACTGTTAGAGTATGACGCACAAAACTTTTTATACTCTTTAACACATATGATGGCGAAGGGCAACTCCCATGGTTGATGCAGAAGAATTCAAAAATCATATACGGGGCATACTTTCTCAACAAAGAGAGGTTTCCTTCTTAGGAAAAGACTTTGATATCATTGTTCAAAAACTATCTGAAGACCGTGCAGGAAAACTGTACGACTGGATTCGGAACGTTATCGAAAGAGAAATACAACCCATCGTTGTAAATTCGAAAGGAACATACAAAGAATGGAACGGTAACGAACTACTCGTCTTCCGACAACCACTCGATCTCGACGGTGCCGCGTACAGAATTCTTCTCGTCAAAGTAAAAAACTCCATCTATATAGAGTTCCACCTCGGAGATCACAAATACTATGACAAAGTTCGTAAAGACATCGGGTTGAAGAAAGGAAACTACTAAAGCGAAGACCAAAGAGCGTTGAAGAAGTTTGTTTGTGTCACAACAAAGTCTTCATTATGAATGATGATTCCTGTGTGAGGTTCTCGTGTAAGATTGAGTATTGCCACTGTATCATCGTAGATGAACACGCTTGAGGGAAACGTATGATGTTGCAAGAATCTGAACTCTCGATATTGTTTTTTTGCCGTCGCGAGGAGTGTGTTATGTGCTTCTTCTTTTTTGCCGATAATTTTTATGGGTATTTTTCTTTCCACTCGTTTCGTAATAAATTGGGGAAATATGTGTTGGAAAGTATTTTGAAGTGAGGTAATATCTCCATAGTGGAGTATTGTTTTTCTTGTTGTGAGCACATCTTCGAGAATTGTTCGTATGCCTTTGATTCCTTCGTAGAGTTGAACGCTTGGTTTTTCTGTTATCGTTCCAGTGAGTGCGATGAGTTGCGGTAATGCTTCTTTCACTCTTCTTTTCTTTTCTTCGAGAATTTCTGGTAGTGTTCGAGGATGTGTTGCTTGAACATATTTCTTCTTTTCCTTGATGATATGGCTCACGAGTCCTTTTTGTGCAAGACTTTCGAGAAGATGATATGTTGTCGTTCTCGGAAGTTCAGCATTCTTTGCTATTGCGTGAACGCTTGACTCTCCTGTCTTGAGAAGTGTGACGTAAATTGCTATTTCGTTTTCTGACAATCCAAATTCTCGCAATGATTCGACATATGATTGCTCCATGTCTGTTCTTTTGTTCTTGCACTTCTTAAATGTTTCTGTCTGTTGACCATTTAGGACAACAATAACTTATATACTGTAATGGTTGTTATTCAGAAGTGATTAAAATGGCATCTGACGAACAACAACTGGGAACTGACAAAGTGCGAGACGTATTCGGAGAACTAACTCCAGAGGTGCAGTATCAAGATGGTGAGAAAAGAATCATGGTCGCAAAATCTCTTGATGGTAGAGTTGGAGCATATTCCATAGTTCATTTTCATGACTTTGGAAAGAAATTCATGCCTGATATTCATCAAGAAATATTGAAAGGAAGGTTTCTTGGCGAGACGTTCAAACGTCATGGAGTACCAATTTATAGAGAAGAAGACTGTTCCTTTGTGTATAGTCTTCCTTCAGAACTCAAAGAACTTTTTGGGAGACCTGAACATGAAAGTCTTTGCAAAAAACTCAGATTTAGAATAGGACACGTAAGAGTTCCTTATGCGTCAATTATAGAAGTTTATTCCCCAGTAATAGGATTTGACTCATTATTCGAGAACACTGAAAACGCTTCCAGAGATACAGTTAAGGAATTAGACTGTTCTTTTCCTACTGCAGATAGCTATTTCATTCACCTTCTCAATCCTGCAGACTTAGAAAAATATCTTTGTTTAGCACACGAATTTTTAAGGAAACCAATGCACGTAGGCATAGCTGATAAACAAGAATTCGTGAAACAAACACTGGAAACTGCCCTTGACTTACTGAGAGATCCCAACACGGTACTTCTCGTAGCACAAAAAAATGATGATTTTGTTGGATACCTCTCAGCAAATATCCATCCAGCACTTCATTTGAACGGAAGAGAATGCATGATACGAGAAGTATACATGAAAGAAAACTTCAGACGTAAAGGAGTAGCGTCATCACTCGTAAGAACTATGGAAATAATTGCGATGGCGAGAGGAGCAAAAAGAGTCTCTTTAGCAACAAATATGGCTGATGAACTACAAAACTCTTTTTATTCAAATGCAGGATATCAAAGAAGATGTGATTTTGACGTGAAATATTTGGTGGTCTAACATGTATACCAAAACGTTTCCATGGAGAGATTCCCAAGTAAAAAACGTTGCTTGGTTCTTTGAAAGACTTCGAACAGGTACGAATGACGTTTTATTAGAGAGCACTATGATGGGGGAGCACGGAAGATTTTCGTATATCGCATTGGATCCTGAAACAGTTATAAAATCAAAAGGGGAAGATGTGTTCATAGATGGAATTCGTACACCTATAAATCCATTAGTGGCAATACAAAAAGAATTAGCGAAAGATAATTCAACAAGACCTAAAGGTTTTCCTCTCTTTTATGGTGGCGCAATAGGATATTTAGGATATGATATAAAAAATTCAATAGAACCAAAACTAAGAACGACAACGGTACAAGATACTCACTTTCCTGATAGTTATTTCGTGTTTCCAAGCGTGGTTATTGCGTTTGACCACGTCGAAAATACAATTTTTATTTTTGCAGAAGATGATTCTCACAGAACTATGCCTATGTTGGAAACACTTTTGACTATGGAAGAACCTTCCGTGAAAGATTCTTTTTCTCCATTGAGACGAGAAGATATCAACATATCAACGAACGTGTCATTTACTGAATATGAACAATTATTCGAGAGAGCAAAAGAGTATGTTCGCTCTGGTGATACCTATCAAGTGAAACTATCCATTCGCCATGATTTTCCTGCACTGTTTGATGCTTGGACTATGTATAAGAAATTACGAAAGAGCAACCCGAGTCCGTACGCGGCGTTCTTAGATTTGGAAGGTGTCACTCTCATAAGTTGTTCCCCTGAAGAATTACTACGATTAGAGGGAAGAATTGCAGAAACCAGACCAATAGGTGGCACGTATAAAAGAGGAACAACTGCAGAAGACGATGTAGCAATCGCGAAATCATTTTTTGAAGATGAGAAAGAATTTTCAGAACATGTAATGTTAATAGACTTGGAAAGAAACGATATTGGAAAAGTAAGTGTACCTGGCAGTGTTAAAGTCGTAGAAAAAATGGCTTTAGAAAAGTACTCAAATCTTATGCACATAGTGACGACGATTCTTGGAAGACTTGATACTGGAAAAACAGTTTTTGATCTTCTATCTAGTATGTTTCCAGGAGGTACCGTTACTGGTTGCCCAAAGATAAGAGCGATGGAAATAATAGATGAATTAGAACCTGTTGCTCGCGGACCTTATACTGGTTCAATAGGGTTCATCACTCCGGCAGATGAATGCCAATTTAACATCATCATAAGAACTATAGCAATAGATAAAACAACCAGAAGAGGGTACATCCAAGTTGGTGGAGGAATCGTAGCGGACTCTACTGCAGAGTACGAATATCAAGAAAACCTGCGTAAAGGAAAAGCACTCGTTGATGCAATATGTATATGACGTCCTTTGTTTTCACAAGTCAACGTAGAGTCGAGGAACGATTTTTAGGTGAATATATGGTTCTTCATCGTCAGGATATGTGACCTTTCCATCAGGGCTTTTCAAAAATGTTAAAATAGTTTCGTTACTATTATTTTCAGTTGAAACAAACCATAATGAGTCATACACTCTACTTTCCGCGCGTCCTCATTTCCCACGTTCCGTTGTACTTTTTATTGTACCCGTCAGGTAGTCTGAATGCTCCGTGAGTAGTGATAGTTTCTCCGACGACGGCGATAGTTCCTTCGTAGTGAAGGTGTGCCGATAGTCCTTTCGCTCTCGCTTCCGCACCCGCGTATTGTTTCAAGAAATGTATGACTTCGCCACTGGGGAATACTTCTCCGACAATTCCCGCGTCTCCATTCTCATCTTGCACGAGCCGACGAATGACTGTCCATCGGATAACAGTTTGAGAATGGTGAGCTCGAACGTTTGAGAAGACCCAAAACCATCACACCACGATCCATCAAACACTCTTCCCTCGAGTGACACTTCAGTAGTAGCTTGAACCATACATACTCAACTCTTCTTCGTGACTCGCCCCGCGTTCACTACTTCTTCGCAGGAGCTGCAGTCTTAGCAGGACCTTTCGCCGCACTCGTTGCTGGCTTACCGCCAGGAGCAGAACCTGCCGCTCCAGCTGCAGGAGTTGAAGCAGTATCCACTGGCAATACTTCTTCGATAATCTTGATAGGAACTTTGAGTTCCAAAAGCTTCGTCTTGATTTGACCCCTTGGTTTTCCAGCCATACTCTCGACGATCTGTTTCGCCATGACGAGGAATTGTGCTTTTCTCTTCTCCATCTCTTCCTGCAAGTGCTTCTTCTCAGCTTCGAGCTTCTTCAACTCTTCAGCAGAAAGTTCGGTCTTACCGGAAGCGATTTTGTCTTTCCATTCTCCAGCATTCACTTTCGCGATAGCATCACGAGCAGGCATTCCCTCAACGAGAACACCCATACTATTACACGTACCCATAATTTCTTTCACTTTCGCGAACACGTCCTTGCCGAGCAAATCGTCGGACTTCATTTTAGAAACTTTAATCACTTGCTCAATCCTGATATCTGCAACTTTGTCAGTCAAAGGATTACCAGAACCCTTCTCGATACCTGCTTCTTTCTTGACGAGAGCAGAAGATGGAGGAGTTCCTACTGTGATAGTGAAAGTTTTATTTG
>CAYHWM010000012.1:0-14608 GCA_964359925.1 uncultured Methanosarcinales archaeon | reverse complement strand
ATGAGCTGCTCCTCTCTTCTCTCCAACAACATCATTCTTCTCCAAACCAGCAATTCTTACAAATGTGTCAACAACTGTCGCGAACCTCGTCGTCGGATCTGATATCATTCTTCGTACGATCTTGTAATACTCCATCGAGTGATACGCCCTTACTGCTCCCGCGCCGAGGTCAACACCCTCCTTCGGAGACGATGGAACAATATATCCAATACCTTCAGCAACAACTATTCTTTCAGGAGGGTCGCGTTCTTCTATCACCAATTTCGGAACTTCTTCCTCCTTCATCATAGCTTCTACTTTTTGAATACTCAACCGAACAGTTGTGTGAGTTAAAGGTTTTCCGTGAGCCAAAAATAGTCTCCCAATATCTACAAGAGAATAAGGAGTACACATTCTTAAAAAATACATCGCGACTTGTCGGGGAGCAACGATATGTCTTCTCCTTGACGTAGCGTTTACGAGATCTTGGTATATCAGACCGTACGATTCAGCAATTGTCGCGATAATTTTATTCGCGGGCATTCCTGTGCACATTGTTTTCAGACGTTCAAACTTGTCCTTATCCGTGAGAATCATCGGCTTCGCATACTCAACACATTGATCGTTCAACAACACAAAATCGCTCAATTCAGCGTGAAGCACCGCAACTGTTTCATATGGTCTCTGCAAAACATCTGCTATTGCTTTGTAGTCCATCCTTACGATCGTGCTTAATCCTTGAACGGTAAGAGCCCTCGCAACGGAAAGACGCAATGATTCTTTTGAACCTGATAACTCTCTTTTCTCAACGTTCAACAAATGACACACCGCGTCGAGAACATCGTCTTCTTTCCCGCCCTCCGGCAGTGCATCAGAAAGAGCACTCACCAAATCCCCTAATGTCAAACCCCCCATACCGACGAAGAAGCAGATACTCGTTTATATATGTTTCGGGATACAGGTAAAATAAAATTTGATACAGTGCGGAGGTTCTCCCTTTAGTCTTTCACCCTCCCTGACTGTCAAACTTTTGTAATCCTTTCCTGTAAATCATTCCTGCGATGAACCACAAAATGACGATCCAGACTATTTGTAACCCTATCTGTCCCACTGATTCAATAACGGAAAACTTTTCGAGGTAAATGAACACGGGAGTAAAAACGAAATGACGAAACGGCAAAAAGTACGACACGGTGTTAAACGTTGACTGAATAGTAACGGGCATCATCGCTCCAGAAAATATAGATTCGATACCGTCGAATATTCCATACAAGCTCCAAATATCTCCGAACCAAAACATAGCGAGACATACTCCGTAATAAAACGTGAGAGCCGCGACGACTGAAAGTAATGTGGCGACAATGAACAGGAATGCGTGAACGATTCCCGGAACGAAAAACTGAAATCCTATCAGTGCAGAACCTGCGATGACTCCACCAAAAACGGGAAGCAAGAGAAGCATTTCAGCAACAGCATACGGAACCTGCCTCGACATAATAACAGAATAAAACGAGAGAGGTCTCGAAAGAACACCAGTAAGTGCTCCCCTAATGATGAATCGTTGTGTATCCTCATACATATCCCACCAACTCCTTGTAGAAGTAAGAAACATACTAATAATGATGTACGTGTAAAAAAAAGTCTTATCCAACCCGCCAATAGTTTCAGAACCTGAAGCTCTGAAAACAGCACTCCACAAAAGAATAAGAATAACCACTCGAATAAAAGGTTTCAACGTTTTACCAAGAAGGTCAAACTTGTACTCGTTAATCTTCTTAAACTCGGTCACCATCACTCGACCATACTTACTGGCAATCTTACCCACCATACGATTCATACCTCTCTAATCCTTTCTTCCAACAAAAAAGGAAGACCAAGAACCAACACGTTATCACACCAATACCGACGAGTGCATAAAAAATGTTTTGTGAAAGAGTAAACGTCGTTATCGCTCTCGCAGGCAGAGTCCCGAGAAACGCGTACGGCAAAAAGAACGTGTAAAATCCTTGAACGAGAACGTTAAAAATATCAATGGGGTACGTCGAAATAATCTCAAAACTTCTCATAATAGACCTTGGACTCCTCAACCTCCCAAACCAAAACGTCGAAGTGTTCATAATCGAGTACGAAATGTGAAAAAAGCTCACTCCGATAAGACAGTAGAAAAGAGCAAACGCTATATTGACAACGTTCACCGAGTAATACGTCGTGATAGCATACGCTACAATGGCAGCACCCACTCCAGCACTCAGAATGCTGAAGAATTGCAATTCTCTGAACACCATACCAAACAAAGGATGAACAGGCCTGACGAGGTACAAGTCAAGCTTTCCCGTAAGAATATCCTCACGAAAAGCAATAGTGTACCACAACACTTGCCACAACGAGTACGACAACTGAATAAAACCACTCAACAAGATAAGAGCAGGAACGTTCCAAGAACCAATCTCCTTCACGTTACCAAGAAGCAAGCTCCAAAAAAATATCCACACTATCGATACAACAGTAACTGATACAACATTCGTGAGCACGTTAAACTTATACTCAATCATTTTCTGAAATGACATCCTCACGTACGCAGGAAGAACTCTGAAATGCTTCATGTAGTATCCAGAAGTCATACTCCCTCTCCTATCACAACTCCGGAAGCATAAATCTCCTTAATCACGCTCTCCAACCGGGGCTCGTGAACGAGCAAGTCTCTCACCACACAAGAACTCAAAATCTTGCCGACGACAACCTGAACGTCAACCTTTCCGAGAGGAATACGAATCTTATAATGTTCCCCTCTCTTTTCAACAATCTCGACCTTCTTTAACACGCTTTGAAAACTCCTCTTGTTCTTCACTGATTCAACATCAAACTCTACCGTTTTATGCTTAATGTACTTCTCCTTCACTTCTTTCAAACCACCATCATAAATTATTTTTCCGTGATCAATAATAATAATTCTTTTACACAACGCCTCAATATCATCCATATCGTGAGTCGTCAACAAGATTGTAACATGCTCTTTCTCATTCAACTCCCTCAAGAAAGAACGAATCTCCTCCTTCGCGAGAGTATCAAGACCAATCGTCGGCTCGTCAAGAAACAACACCTCTGGCTTGTGTAACAACGACGCAGCAATCTCACACCTCATCCTCTGACCCAAAGACAATTTTCTCACAGGAATGTGAAGTAGTTCATCAATCTTCAACATCCGAGAAAACAATGCGAGACGCTCGCTGAACGCTTCCTTCGAAAGCTCATAAATAGCAGCACACAACTTCAACGACTCAATCACAGGAATATCAAACTCGAGCAACGACCTGTGACCGAACACGACACCAATATGATGAGTATACTGAAACCTGTCCCTCTGAGGAGAAAAACCCAACACGCTCACCGACCCAGCAGAAGGAGTCAACACGCTCGTCAAAATCTTCATCGTCGTAGACTTCCCAGCACCATTCGGACCAACATACCCGACGAACTCTCCCTTCTGAACAGTGAAGGAAACGTTATCCAATACTCTCACAGACTTCCACTTACGATAAAAAATTCTCTTTAGACGAGAAAAGAAATCTTCGTGCTCAGTCTTCACCGGAACGAGAAAGTCTTTGCACAGCCCGCGAACAACGATGTCTGAAGGCATATCTTAAGAACAACGGAACGGTATATAAATTGAGCAGGTGTGTTTCGTTTTCGATGCGATTCTTACGAACTCTTACCAACGTCATCAATCATCTTTGACAGCGTATCAAACCCTCTCTGCCAAAATGATTCAGAAGCAATATCGAACCCTGCACGTTTCACGATGACTGCGGGACTATCACTACCGCCAGCGGAAAGAAGTTCAGTGATAGTTCTCACCATCTTCGCGCCGTCGTCTCCGCTCTTCTTCACCGCTTCTTGATATGCGGAGTACAAAGAAAGAGCAAGCAAGTTACCGAACCCGTAAGCGTAACAATAAAAAGGAGTGTGAAAAATGTGAGGAATAACACTCCACTCACTCTCGAACACGACAGGAACGTCGACAGCACTCCCAAAATGGTTCTTCAATCGTTTCCAGTACAACCGTTTCAAATCTTCCGTCGAGCCATGATTCTTAATCAACTCGTGAGCTTCTTTCTCGAAAGCGACAAACTCTATCTGCCTCCCAATAGACGCGTACGCGTTATCAACCTGCTGAAAGAGAAGAGATTTGACACTCTTCGGTTTTTCTTTTTTCAACTTCTCGATAAGCAACAACTCAGAAAATATTGATGCAGTCTCGGCGACAGGCAATGCTGCGTGAGCGTGGAACATACTCTGCTTTTTCGTAGCGAGCATAAAATGAATCGCGTGACCAAGCTCGTGAGCGAGCACCGAAACACTCCGAGGATCATCAGTATAATTCAATAACACGTAAGGGTCAATGCGAGGAATCGTTCCGGAACAAAAAGCTCCCTGATCCTTACCCCTCACAACACTGGAATGAATATGGTGTTCGTCAAACAACCGCTTCGCGCAATCACTCCACACAGGAGAAAAATAACGGAACGTGTCGAGAACAAGATGAGAACCCTTACCAAAACTTATTGTTTCATCAGCACCGCCAATGGGTGCATAGAGGTCATACCTCGACAACTTTTCATTTTTTGTGTTTGTCTTCAACAATCTCGCTTTCAGTCTAAAATACTTATGCCACACAGTTTTATTCTTCTCAGCAACACTCATCAACGTTTCAATAACTTCATCAGGAATATCATTCGCGAAATTCCTCACGGCAACAGGACTCTTGTGTCCTCGGAGTTCAACATCCTCCTTACCCCAATCAGCAACGATGGCGCGATACATCTCGCCGAACAACGACTCGTGCTTTTTGAATACTGCAAATAGCGAAGCGTATGCTTCTCGTCGATTCTTAGGGTTTTTATCTCTTACAAATTTTAACAATTCGCTCTCTGTTACATCTTTTCCTTTGAATGGGAATGTGAAACCACTTGTGAGAATATCATACAGTGTTACGACTGCACTCGTCCCGTTCACATTTTTTATATTGATTATTTTTTCTTCTTTGTCCGTCAACAAAAACTTCTTCCCCGCGACGATCTGTTCGAGATAATATCTTGCTTTCTGGCACGACGCAATCAGCCGAGCAACATCATCCGCTGGAAACTTTACAAAGTCGAGAGAAAACCACAACAAACGATTCGCAGTATCAGCACACACTGAGTCAACCTTCGCAGAAAATGCAGTCGCTTCAGCGTCGAGAGAATTTTGTGAAACGCGCAAACCAGCATACTGCTGAACACGATGGCTCATTGCAGAATACTTCTCAATATCATCAATCAGAGCGTTAAAGTCCGATGAAGACATTGAATGATGGAACTTCGTTTTGTATAACTCGATCTTTCTGACGAGCTGTTCCACAGTATCAAGAATTCTCCGAGCACCGCTCACATCATCACTCGGAACAAGCTCTTTCAATGACCAAGACTCTTTTTTGTACATAGCAACAATCACTCACTACTTTTTATGAACTGACTTTTATTACCTGTCCCCACAACAGATGCACCATCTCCTCGTCTACTTCGCACTTCTCTTCGCAAAATTCAAATAGCTATAAATTGCGTTTTTCAAACTGTTCGTGTCCTGACGCATACCACGAATGTACTTATTCGTCAACGAGCTATACGCATACCTGTCATACAAGAAATTCCAGAGGAGGAACAACGCATTACTTTGCCAACGACCCTCGTGATCCGTTTCGAGATACGACGTGATCGTGATGTGAACCGTTCCTTCCTGAAGAGTTTTATGCTCTACCTTCACGTCTTTAATATCTTGCAGTTGAATCTTAATCTTGAAATGATACTTCATATAGTCAGTCACCGTTTTCCAAGGTTCCATCGCTATATCAATCGTTTTACCCTTCTCGTGAACGCTCTCCTTGTGATTCACTTCCTTCTTATCATACCAGTTTTCTGAGAGCCACTCGTCAATCACGTTATACAAATCATGAGTCTTGAAATACCCCTTGTACGACACCCTTTCATTTTCCGCAACTGGTCTTTTTTCAGCCATTCTTGTTCCTCAGATAATAAAATTGTACATCAACTTGTACTCATCCCCAATGCCTCTTTAATAGCTTTTTGCAAACCAATACCATCATAGTACAACGCGTCCCAATGATCTTCTAACTTTGGCTTAATGATGTAAGACCACACTGCGTGCTTAATACTCGCCCAACTCCCCTTACTGAATGACCCCTGCCAGTCAGTTTCTAACTTCGTTTTTATTTCTATCACTATCTTTCCTCGACGATACTGCTTCGTCTCCCCGCCTTCAGCAACATCTACAGGCTCAGCATCACGAAACTTCATCTCGAAATTTACGAAATATCTTACGTGTTCGTTCAGTTTTCTTTTCCCCTCTATTTCAAGCTCAATATCGTGACCAGCAGTCGCTTCCTTATGCTTGTACGTCTTCTCAGCAACTGTGTACATTTTAGAACTGTACCATCCACGAATAGCGTTGATGAGCTTACTCACGTCAACAGTTCCAGAATAGTGAAGACGCAACAGATTAGGAAATACATCGCTCAAGGAGTCGACCTCCAGAAGTCAGCGTGCTCACGCTCGGGCAAGTACGTTTCGAGTTTGAGATACGTCTTGATAGATTCCTGAAACCTCGTCGCTTCCTCCTTCAAGTTATCTTCGTGATACTCCTTCTGTCGTCGAAGAAGCTTCTTATAAATGAAAAACTCGAACGGTTTCAGCCAAGGCTTCCTAAACTTCCCCTTAGGGTCTTCAACGAGTGAAGCAACAATTTGGACTTCAAGTTCTCCTTTTTGCGCTTTCACCTTCTTACCCTTGATGGCGAGCTCCACATCTTTCAACGTCAACACCATCGTGTTCACGTCCAAATCATACGAGTACAACGTACTCCCCAACGGTCTCTCCTTCGTGAAACGCCACCTGAAATGGTAAAACTTACCCGCTGCAGGATCCTCCTTCTCGAAATAAAAAACCTCTCGAAATTTCGAATCATCACGATCACAAAACCCTTCCTCGACGAGCCACTCGTGCATCAACAAGTACAAATACTTCAAATCAAACACGTCCTTATAATTCACCGCGAACTTTGCAACCTCTGACTTAGTCACACCATTCTTACTTTCATACGCTGACCGATGCATTTGATTGCTGATCTCCATCTCACGCCCCCGAATCCGTCAAGTAGAAAATCGCGAACAACCCAGTCAACAAGATAACCACGACACCAAACATTTCAGGAGTCATCATCGTCGAGAAAAAACCCTGCTTCGCGTTCGCATCAGTAACAACTCCCGCACCATTGTCGGCAGGAACATCGGGCGGAGTCGACGTAAACGTGACATACAAACTAATCACTGCGATAGCGATGACTATCGTGAGAATCCAGTTATGAAACACAGTACCGTGCTCCTTCGTCGACAAGATCGCAACGATAGACTCCTCCTTAATACCAAACAACTGATACGTTAACAATCCAAACAAGATAATAACGAACACGACGACAAACCAAGGAATCATCATACCAATAGCTCCCACCGCCCTGCTTGACGTCAACGTGACAAGACCAAGAACGACTCCAGCAACCAGTTTTATCGCAGTACTATCCTTCAACGAAGGAACCCTCCCCAACGCGACATACGCCAACAACGCAACGAAGACGAAAGCGTACACGAAATCAAAACGTTCAATGATCCCCGCACCGAGAATGGTGACCATTGTTCAATCATCCTTACCGAGAAACTCCTGAAGTTTTTCCCACCCTTTCTTCCCGCCCCCAGTAGCAGGTGTTGGCGTTCCTGTCACGTACCCGACGATAAGTCCAAACGCGAGAATAGTCAAAATCGCTGCCTGCAAGTTAGGATCATCCAAGAACCCGAGCCAGAAAGGCATCGTTCCTGGCCAAATTGCTCTCGCGAAAATAATTCCGACGATAGCAACAGCCACAATAGTTATCAATGCTACAAACTGACTATTGTGAGTATTCTTCCCCTTACCTGTTACACCGAGTAAGATGAGAACCATTACGATAGATGTAATCAAAAGAGCAATTTGAGGAAATGTCGCGTTAATAATTTCAACAATATCATACCCCTTATACATTCCCGTCACGTGAGGAACGACAGACAATAATGTTATACTCAAAGCAATAACAACGTTGAACTTCTTTTTCAGTCCTTCATCAGTACCACCAAAAATACCTGCCTTCAAAAGCATAGCGTACAAAATAGTGAAGATGAGAAGGAAAGGAATAATAACATCAGTCAGTCCATACTGTTCTAATCGCATCAACACATTACCGATAAATGAACCATACGCCATACTACACCTCTATCTTGAATCGTTATCGCCCTCGGGCGTTTATTAATCTTTCTCCCATTACCTATTCACCACTCACTACTTATCCTTTTCTTTACCTTTGCCCTTATCCTTCGAAGGAGCAGTAAGCAACATGATAAAACCGATCATTCCGAGCACGAGCAAAATAGTAGCAACTCCCTGATTACCCCAATTATTCGCGAGAAAACTCGTACCAGCTTTCAACCAACTCACACCGTTAGGAGTCTTAATAGCGTTCAACGCGATACCCGCAATACCTACCAGCATCACACCAATAAAAATATTCCTCGCCCAACCCTCCTTCAAACCATCCTCGTTCAATTCTCCTTCTTTGTACACCGTACCGACGAGCACGAGGAAAAAGACGGCGAGTAACAGCAACACGACAACTTGAGAACTAATAGCAGTAATAGCTTCCACCAGTCGAGAAGAAGCAACGACGAGGAAAGCGATAACGATAGCTGCAGTCGCGTTCAGGTTTCTTTTTGGGTGTTTCTTATCATTAATAGTATCAGTACCAAGAATTCTCGTCTTATCAAGAATCGCGTACATGATAGTAAACGTTAACAATAAAGGAAGAACAATATCGTACAGCCCGAGCTGAGCAAGCATGGCCAACGACTTTCCAAGAACAGTTTCCACCATCTTTTTCACACCGTCTTACTCGCAAGAGTATTTAAAGTTATTGAACTACAGTACCTTGACTTGTTCAACCTTGAATCGTCACTCCAGGAATACTAATGCTCCCGAGAGAACCATTCAACGTGAACGAAGAATCAATAACGAGAGATCCCTGATAGTTCTTCACCGTGAGAGGCTCATCACTAATAGTGAATGATAATCTCCCATTGGAAAGTTTTATGTCTCCACTCGTACGATACTCGACACTCGTCAATTGAGTCACAGGAATCACGAGAGAATCAAAACTGGCCTTCTCGGTCTTGACACTTACACGCTTCTCTTCATTCTTCAAACCAACATTGTTCACATAAATATTTTCAGCAGTACCATCAAGAGTTAATGTTTTACCATCAGTCAACAATTTTCCCTTATAATTCTTCATCGTCACATCGGCAGTAGCAGTAGTATCAAGAGCACTATCCTGAATAATCAAACCTGAAGGAGAAGAAAACTTCAAACTCAACTCGGGAAAGTTCACGTTCGCAAAACTCAAACTCGGAGAGCTCGTGAGAACAAGACTTGCAGGAATGCTTGCAGAGGGAGCAGAACTTGTTTCCCAATTCGTGCTCTGACTCGTCACGATAGCGTACCCGACAATAGCTAGTATTGTCAGCGTTGCGAGAATGAAAAAAATATTCTTGCGGAGTACTCCGCCAGCCGAATGTTCATGTTCACTCATTAGACTCCTCCTCCTTCTCACGACGACTATCAGTCATATTGGCACTCGCCGCGACGTGCTCCTCAATCATAGGGATAAACGTTTCGGGAGCATTAATGTTCCCAATCTCAACATCACCCTGAAAAGTTTTAATCGTAAGACTACCATAATTCAATATTCTTTGCCAAGCGGTCTGCTTCAAGTCAACATCAGTCACTATACTTAAAGGCCTATACGTTCTCCTCTGACTGATGAAACCCTTTTCAACAATAACCGCACTCGGAGTAATAGTATACGTCGTCATAAAACGCTCCAGTTCAGGAATCTTGACTCCAAGCAATAAAACGATTCCAGAAACGATCCACAACCAACCACTGACAGAATACTTGAGAAGTGAAAGAGTCGTAGGAACTGCGACGAGGAGTAGAGCGAAAAAATAGATAGGAATAAACGCCTTCCTCGTAATCTTGAGTCTAACCGTTGGCCCTTCATCTTTCTCCCTCTTTTTCATATGCACTACTTCTACACCATTTTTTTAAGCTTTTGTATCGCGTTCATATTTAAACCTTTGGTCAACGAAGCATTCGAAACCCTTCAGAAGAGCTAAACATATTGCTTCCACACACCACTATTGTACTGTTCATTCATCTTTTCAGAAGCGTCGTGATTATCCGAACAATTAATTCATGGTTACTTTTTGTTCATTTTCTATCACACACAAAGGAAACGTTTAAATAGTAGTATTTTTGTTTTTAATGAAAAAGAGTTGTAATAGTACAAAATCTCGTTTTATTTTTGTACTGTTCAACAAGTCGCGATTAGTGTCGCGGGGTGATTCAAGTGGAAAAAAGAGCAGTGTCATTGAAGTCAGCGTTTTGTATCGCAATCTCTGCGATCTTACTCTTCGGAATAGCAATAGTCCTCGCTGAATCATCACAACCAAGCGAAGCTCTCGACACGACAACACTTGATACTACAGCGGTCAGCGGGTCAACAGTTTCATTCACTCCACCAATGTTCAAACTCTTCGAATCAAGAATGTCCTGGTTCGCAGGACACTTACAAGCACCATTCACTTCTGGAAATAAAAGTTTTGTCACCTTTAAACAACAATTCTCTGAAAACCCGAGCGTTTCTTTCGCACTCCTCAACGTTTCCCAATCACACTTCGGACCATTCAATTTCACCAATATTGGGTGCTATGACGCGACAACGAGTGCTCTTAACATTACCATTCTCAACGTCTCTAATGGAGTTTGTGAAATAGGATCGTGCAACTTGTATAATGGATCAGCAACGTGCGGACAAAAAACAGTCCACTATTTCTACAATTCTTCAAGTCAAGAAGTAGAATTCGTCTGGGAAATGGACTCAGGATTCATACAAACAGACTTCATTCCACACAACACTATTCCAACTGTCAGTGTCGCAAAACTTTCTACTGTAACCCTTGATGGTAACGCGAGCGAAGAGTACACCGCAGAAAATGCTTCAGCAAATGATGGAACTCCAAAATTACGATTAGCATTCCTCTCCTCCATCACGTCAGGAACAGGAACACTTAACATTACTGGTGGAAGGAACGCGACGTTTGACTTCTCAGCAGGAACTGCAGATTTAGGAACCGCAGATATTCGATACTTCGGAGGAAATGTTCTCGCAGTAGCTACCGGAGGAATGATCGCGAAAACGCCAAACACCGACAAAGAACAACTCAACTCCGCACCCCCATTCAGTGACTCTTTCGCAAACTGGGGAGGAATAAAATCAGGAGAAGTAGGAAAAGTATACGTCGTGTACACATCAGAAGCAAGATACGCACGATTCATGTTCACGTCCATCAACGCGACTCACGCGGTAGTAACGTACGACTACCAATCAGCAAACACTCCAGACTTCGGCAGTGGATTCACCAGTGGAGGATTTGAAAACCGAGACGTTTGCTTCTCATTCACGAACGAAACATCCTGCTACCAAGCAAAACAAAGAGGAGCAAACTGCGTGTACGACTTCGCACAATCAAAATGCAAATCAGAAACATTCAATGACTTCTCCAGTGGCGGAGGAATGCCTGGAGGAACGGGAAACTTCTTCAAACAAGGATGCTTCGTATTCACTTCACGACTGAACGTTTGTGCAAATATGACGACCGCCTGTAACGTTACAGGAACGCAATGTGTTGACGTCAAGAATCTTGGAAATTACAGCAATAGAACAAAACAATTATTCAACGACACCACAGGAGTACGATGTGAAGATATTACTGACAGTACCGTGTGCGACACTCTATCAATAAAACTCGGAGTACCACCAAGCCTCTGCACGTGGAACACAACAGGAAACGCTTGCATGGCTAACACGACAAAACAACTCACGAACATCGGCGGAGGATTTGACTCCACATTCAACAGAAGATGCGAAGACGCAGGAACAAACGAGACAATGTGCAACAGTTTCATTAGTACGTACAATCTTCCTTGCAAGTTTGCGAGCAGTAGGTGTTCTGCGGACTTTAATTCCGTCTTCTCATCAGGAAAAGGATCATTCGACGCTATCAACGACGAAACAAAATGCAAAGGAGTAGGAGGAAACTGGCTCACAAAATCATACATCGACTCAACAGGAGTCCTCCGAACGAACACCATATGCGAGTTCGGATTCGCTAAAGACTCCTGCGACTCGAACTGCAAAGCGTGCGAGAAGAACAACGGAACACGATGGACAACGCTCGCGTTAGCACAAAACGGTTGCGAAAACACTGCGAGAACATCAACACTCTCTTGCGAGTTCCAAACAGGAGGAGGAAACCAATTCCCTGACGGAAGATGGGGATTCTGCATGCCTGCAAAATCATTCCAGTTCTCTGGAGGCGGAGGATCTGACTGTTCAAAATCCTGCTTCGGATGCTTCCAAAACAGTACGTGCACGGCAAGTGCCGCATCCTGTTCTTGGACACCAGAACCATTCCAACGAGACATCGATGGTAGTGGAAGCTTCAACTCATCAAAAGACGGATTCTGCGACGGACAAGCAGCTGCAACGTTCAAAAACAATAATTGTGAAGCACTCTCGTACTCTCAAACAAGTTGCGAAAGTGGACTCGCAGGAAACGCGACAGCTTGCGTCTGGATAGGAACTGCTGACAATGCTACAGCGAAGTATGGTAGAGACAACGGATTCAGAGGTTGCATCCCGAACGGAATAGCACGAGAAATCTGCATGATTCCTGGAGACGAAGACGCTGACGGACAATCAGACTGTGCAGACTTCAACGATTGCAAACAACACCCCGCGTGCGGATTCGGATTCGACTTCGGAGCAGGAGTAGGATTCAACACTTCAGACCCGAGAACATTCGGAGTAGGAGTAAACTGCCACCAATACGATGGAAATGCAACTGGTTGTACAACATTCGGAGGCAACGCATCCATGGGAAGTGCTTGCATCTCAAAAACTATTTACACACCTCAAGGAACAAGAGTTGTCTGTGAGCCAGCATTCGGACAACAAATGACGAAAGGAATGGCAATGGACTCACCACCAACAATCCTCGGAGTAGACTCTACAGGTGACGCAGGAAACCAATCATGGCTTGACATCACCGACGTAGGAATCCACGACTCATCATCAGGACTCGACATCGGCTCAGCAATGAACCTCACACACTTTGCAGGATGCAACCAAGCATACGGAGCACTCGGTTACAACCTCACAGGAAAATACTACCGATACCTCGACATTGACGGAAACACTACAGGAGGGTGCGTTGGAACACTCGCTAACGGAAGCAATGCGACAGGATTCGAATACCGTATCGACTACGTAGCTAATACTTCAACCGGCGGAAATACTATTACCGAAACAACAACAGAAGTTCAATGCGTCAGCGGAACGTGGATTATGAAGTCAGACGCGCAACTCAGCGTCATGAAAGACATGTGCTACCAATCATTCATGGAACAAATGGGTAGAGGAGCTACAGGAGTACAAGTACTCGTAGCGAAAAAAGCAAGCATCGGCAATCCAAAAACGTCAAACGTACGATTGTTAATGACGACAGCAAACTCGACAACGAACTACACAAACCCAGTCGACAGCGCAGGACCATTCTACTACACTCCAGGAACTATCGACTTCAAGTTCGAAGACTGCACAGCAGTAGGACAAGACCAAGACGGCGACGGGTTCAACGCGGAAGACGACCCAGACTGTCAAAGCTTCATCAACCAAGGATACGTAGAAATGGAAAAAGGATCAGCATGTGGCGACGGGTTTGATAATGATGGTAACGGAGCAACAGATTGCAATGATTCAAGTTGCAAATACGACCCATTCTTCTGCAGGTCAACAGGATTCACATTCGGAGCCCCAGACACGACCGACAAGACGGCACCATCACTAAAGTTCACAAACGTGAACACGATGCCAGACACTGGATTCATATCGTACACTTCGAGCGAACCAAGCAACGGGTCAATAAAGTACTACAAAGATGACTCGACGTGTAGTCAGCTTAACGCAACCATCCTCGACAAAGCACTCCGAGACACGGTAACCATCAACGATTACGCACCATGGCACAATGCAAAAATAGACAGTGCAGGAACAGGTTTCGCACTCGTAGCAAACATGACATACTACTACAAAATTGCAACGTGCGACCCAGCAGGAAACTGCGCACAAAGCGCTTGCTTGAACTTCACGACGAAAGCATCATCAAACACTTCAGACTGCCCATCATGCAGTTTCGTGTTCAAACTCGAAGTACCATCAAACGTCACCGTCAGTATGGACTATGACCGAGACGGAAACTTCACCGATGACGTGGAGAACAATACGATGACGTACGGAGTCTTGATGAACTACACGCAAGGAAAAAACATCAGCGTGAAGTTACACAGCGAAACACAAAACTGGAGCATCCAACTCG
>CAYHWM010000011.1:0-14815 GCA_964359925.1 uncultured Methanosarcinales archaeon | reverse complement strand
AACTTAGACGGTACGACTGTACGCATCATCGCGAAAGATGAGGAAGGATTTACTTTTCACGAGCTTGAACAAATTGAAGAAACTCTTCGAAGAACTGGTGGGAGAAATACCATCGGGCAGAATTATTTCAAGAGAGGAGACGTCGCGTATGTTGAACAAAAAAAGGAAGATTTGCAAGAGTCTGACGAGAAAGAGCGAGGAGAAAACTACAACATTCTTCTCGGAAGATTTCACGCAGAACGTCAAAGAAGAAAAGCTCTCGAAAAAACGGCAGATGAATCTGCAAAGAACATAGGAGCACTCACCAAAGAGAACGAAACGCTTCAAGGAAGAATCGCCACTGTTGAAGAAGAAGCAAAGGAAAAAATGACTGCTCTTGTTGATGAGAAAGTGTCTCGACTGAAAGAGTTTCACAATCGAGAGATTGCAAAATTGGGAAGGCAGAGTGCATATCAGCAACAAGAAGTTGAGAATCTTCAAGGACAAAATGAAAGACTTAATGAGCGAACAAAGCCAGCATCCCTCTATCATGCAATACTCGCAATGCTTCAAGGATTTGCCGAACGTGCAGAACATCTTGAACTCCTCATTGGAGAAGAATACCTTACAGGAAGTCATGATGATGGAGAAGAGAAAGCAATTTCTACAGTTGCTACTCAATATTCCGCACTTGATGGACTGCTTACTCTCGAAGTGGTGAGAAAAGCATGTGCTGATGATACAACTCTCGATGATCTCGCAGCAAAAGCATACGCTCGTGAAGAACAAGCAGCCACCACTGCGAGAGCAACGATTCAGAAAGATATTGCCGCAGTACAAAAAACGATAACTGCTCTCAAAACAGCGAGACGCACAGGAACATACGAAAACGCTCTTACAACAACTGCGATAGCACTCAAAGAAACAGAACTGTTGGGACTGAGTGAAAAACTATCAACCTGTGCCGATGCGAGAGCAACTCACAAACAATTACTGAAAGGAACATTAAAGGAAGCTCTCCAACGGTACGATTCACAGCAGAAACCTCCACGAGAACTGAAAGAAGCAATAGAAGAACTGTTAGGAGATATTCCCATACTTCCAGTCTTCGTTACCAGTTCAGAAAAGGAAGACTCTTACTATTGCAGAGTATACCTTCCATTCACTCCAGCGAACAAAGGACTCTTGAAAAATACTTTCGTAGAAGCACTGTTATCGCCTAAAGTGATGAAGCTCGTCGGCAGACAAGTGGAAGGAGGAGTTATCAATCAACGAACAGTTACTCCAAGAACTCAAGATACGGCAATTATTGCGTATGATATTTCGTTGCCAAAAGAGTTTTACGCGGAACGTGACGTGCTCGCTCTCCAGAATTCTCTCGAGACTGCATTGCGTCAAGGTCATGAACAGTTAGCTCTCGGAAAGCTCGGAATAGTATTTGACTACATTCATCGATCAAGAATTATGAGAACTGACGATGCTTCACTGGAGGAAGTGATGCTATGACGACTCTCGCAGAATATGCCAAAGCGTGGGATGTTGACATTCTCCACATTCTACAACTCGCCGCTCGAGAAGGAGTGAGTAGAACTCCTCAAGGCGAAGAAGTCACTGCGCTGAAAGCTGCAGTTCTGGGGGAGAGAACATTGACTGATGACCAGCACAGAACGCTGGCGACGTATATGTCATCGACTGCGCAACCGCTCCTGAGAGAAACAGAGAGCGTTCTTTCTCACCTCACTCCTGAAGAACAAGAGAAGTACATCTCTCACGTTGCCGAAACGATGGCTCGGAACTATAACGCTACGACGACGAACCCGATACTCCCATTGACGATGCAAGAAGTGTTACGCCAACACCTCGCAATAGGAGTTCAAGGAATACAATCACTCATAGGACAACCATTAGATGCGCCGGACGGTATTCCCGTGACCAATTGCGGTTCTATTAAAGTGTACAGGACAGGAGGTGCTCGTGATAGAGCTCCACTGCCTGCAAATCTTCTCCAGTATGATGAAGGAATTGCGGGGAGAGAAATAAAACAGTGCTTCATTGCATCATTACAAAAGTACAAGCTCGAACGTGTTGAAGACTTGGAGGGTGCGAGAACTCTCGTGTACGATATTGCAGAGTCTCTCCACTCTGCGTGCGGTGTTGGAACTGAAGAAACGAGAACGAATCCTGCTCATAAAGTTATTGACGAGCAAGTAAGCTCTCTCGAAAAAATACTCTTGTTCGGACAAAAATTCTTGAATCACGTGAATGCGAGCACGAATAATCAACCAGAATTTCTCCCAACGCTCCACCAAATAGTAAGAGTGTACGAAGCAGTATACAATGGTGGGCAGAGAATTCTTTGTGCTGATAGCACGTCAGGTGGGAAAACGTTTACTGCTACCGCAATTAAAGGATGGTTGGATAAGAAAAATCTCGACGAACTCGGTAAGGGAAAAACGAAAGCGCTCATCGTCGCTCCAGAACAAGCGATTGGCGAGGCGTGGAGTGCTCAGAACATCAATCAGTATCTTCACATGATAGGACTCGTTGAGCAGAACGTCGTAACGTTAGACAAGTCAACAACTCCCGAAGAACTCTCTCGAGCAGATGTCATACTCGTCAATTACGGAAAATTATCACTCCAGACAACGACCGATTCTGAAAAAGAAGATGCTGAATCGAACAAGTACCTCGCACAACTCCTCGCGATTGCTGACCAGCTTGATCTCGTCGTTGTTGATGAGTGTCATAACTTGAAGAATCCTTACTCGAATAGGGCTGGAGCATTCCAAAAAATAATTGATAGAACGAAAAACAAGCACGCAGTTCTTTTGAGCGCGACTCCTATACCGAACAGGCTTCAAGATGCAGGATTCCTCCTCTATATGCTTGACCCCGTCAAGTATGCTCATTACGCATCGAACCCTTTCGATTACACGGAGGATCAGTACAGTATAGCGAACGCGGTACGTTCTGGTCACTGGTTTAGTTTTACGAGAGAAGAACTCAAAGTGCTTCACGGACTTCCTGAACTCGTCGCTGGAGTTCCAGACTTAGGAATTTCAGGAGTGGTGTCATTTTCTCTCACTGCAGAACAAGAGGAGCGATACCTGAAAGAGTGGAGTGCTGATGCACACCTTGGAGAAAAACTCAACAAGCTTAGTGGCATCCAACTCGAAGCGGCAATTCCTCGAGTAGTAGAACTCGTTCAACGCATAAGTAAAGCTCAACCAAACGCTCACTACGTCATATTTTCTCAACGAAAAGAAGGATTTTCTGAAGCGATGAAGAATGCTCTCGTTACGGTTCTCGGAGACAAGGTAGGAGTGATTAATGGCAATGTTGGACTGGAAGAACGGCTCGACACTGCGAAATCATTCAGGGATCAAGGAATTACTGCGACGGTGAACACGTATGCTACCGTTTCTGAAGCTATCAGTCTCTCGACAAGAACGACTCCTGTGTACATCATTTTTGCGGAGCCACCACTTGTTCCCGCTACTCGATTACAAAGCGAAGGAAGACCGTACCGTACTCGTCAAGAACAACCAGTTCACGTATTGGAACTCGTTTCGGAAGCAAGCTTGTCGTTACAAGAGTTGATGAAGAAGGAAAAAGAAGCTCAAGAAGCAAGAGGAACAAAGTATCGTGCTACGTGGACTCCTACGACGACGTTTGGTGACAAGAGACGCATCAGGATTCAGAAAGAAATTCTTCAAGAACAAGCACTTCGAGGACTCCCACTGGGAGAAGAAGCATGTGCTGCGAACGCTACAGAAACATCTCCTATAGGTTATGAGAGTATTCCTCAGCAAGCATCTCCAACTCCACTTCCTGGATCGAATGAGAGATTTATGCGCGGAGTGAACAAGGTTCGACCGTTCATCGGTAAAGGAGTGGAGATTCTCGTCGAGAGCGTTGGAAGAAAACACCTCGTGCAAGCGTACAGTGATGACGAAGTAGAAAATACTGCTTCCGGTGATACGAACAGGGCAGTTATCCAAATAGCTCATCAGATAGAGAAGAAACAATCGCTTCATGACATTCTCGACTGGGGTTGTGGTACTGCGTGCCTCGCTCGTCAACTCCTCAAAGAAGGAGACTATCAAGTAATGAACCTTGACGCGATGAGAGAAATGATCGTGAGAGGAGAAAAAATACTTCAAGATGATCCTCGAGCACTCTTCGCTCTTGGTAACGCGAGAGCCATGCCTTTCTCAGCGTCTTCATTCGACCTCGTCACGTCTATTTACTCTCTTCAGTACAATATGCAAGGAGTGAATGGGAGGAAAGATATTGAGGATATTCTGTACGAAACGAACAGAGTTCTCAGAATGGGAGGGCACACATTATTCGCTCTTCCTCGAGGAGCTACCCGTCCTGAAGATATGGACCGCCTCGCAAGCATCCTCTTGCCCCGCCACGGTTTTTCCGTAGAGCTGAATGAGCTCGTTCAAGGTTTCGGAATTGACGAGGAAGGAAACGAAGTGAAAGTCCTCGAGGGAGTATATTTGTTACTCGGGAAAAAAAATGCGATTGTAGAACCAGTGGCAAGAGTTTCTCAGACTGATGGAGATCAACAACCAATACTGGTGTTTCCACCGTACGCTCTCGTCGGTGTTGGAGGAATAAAACCTATCAGGCAGAGGAAGCGAGAGCAGAAGAAGCCGAAAGTGAAACCTCGAGCAATCAATTTCAGAGTGAAAGATGTCAATCTCACAGAACTCGTTCAACGAGGGAGGACTATATGAAACTAGTAGACCAAGTACAAGAAGCACTCATCAGTGCTTCACTAAAGCATTATAGGGCACAGGCACAGGCGATTGAAGGGCACACTCCGCATTTCGAAGCAGTAAGAACGTGGTGCGTTGCGTATCCTGAAATCCTCAAGCAGAGAGAAGGAAAAGAAGAACCAATAGTTCTTCAAGCGTTAGAAGACGCAATCACTTCGAAGCAAGAAGAACTGAAAAAGAACAGTCCTACACTCGTCGTGGAAGGATTGTTGTTCCCTGCAGGATTGTACCTTCCTGTTCGCATGCGTGGACGCGGAGCTCTCGAAGACGCAATTTTCGATCACGCGAAGACCGCAATCGTTTCCTGCGGAGAGAAAGCAGTTCAGGACTATGTGTTGTTGAAAGCGCAACCAACTCCTGAACAAGTGAGAACGCTTCTCACGATGCCAAAGCAACTCTCATTAGCGGGTGTAACAGTAACGATTTGCTCACTACGAGAACATGGAGCCGTGCAACCGGGAAGACTCTTGTACGAGAAACTACTCTCTCAAAGTCATGAAACGTACGGACTCATCCCGATACCAGCACCTCACCAGAAAGAATTTCCTAAGCTCCACCAATCGTTCATCGTCGAAACTCCACTCGGAGACATAAAAACTCACACGACGACTCCTGGAGCGTATGATGGCTTTGGTGAACGATTCTCTGGAGAGGAAGTGAAAGAGTTGTACACAAAAGGAGTTCTCAAAGCGGGAAACACTGTTCGAGTCAGCGTTCTCGAAAAGGGAGCGAGGTACAAACTTGAACGAATATGAGAATAGCATAGTATGAAAATGTGGGAATGTAAATATGTGAAAACATAGGCATATTCTCACATTTTCATATTCTCATATTTCAATAGTTCACTACTCATACTCGCCCCTGGAATATTCCTCTTCGCGGAATCACTGAAGAATTCACTGGCGCTCTTGGCGAGAAGTGCTGGCAGGAAATCGCGGAGAGGATTCATTTTTTTTAGTAGTATGATTGGAGGAAAGAATGATTGCA
This sequence comes from uncultured Methanosarcinales archaeon, assembly GCA_964359925.1. Taxonomy (GTDB): domain Archaea; phylum Nanobdellota; class Nanobdellia; order Woesearchaeales; family ARS49; genus JACQMS01. The sequence continues at coordinate 9,059 of CAYHWM010000011.1, read as the reverse complement.
ACAAAGAAAGATTTTTTGCGAGTTGATGGGGATGATTTTTCGGCGTTTGTCAAGTATGACCCTGTTCTTAACTCTCGAGAAGAAGTGAGGTATGCTCAGTCGTTGTACGTTGCGACAGTATCATCATCAAAGTGTTATATCTCTCCAGAATTGTCTGATGCTGGTTGGAGAATCATCGTGTATGACTGGGGCGGTAAAGAAGGGGGCGCTCGTGAGGGATTGAGAGGTCATGACCAGAGAATTGTTCTTCCAGAGTATATTCCTTCTCGTTTAGATCCTTTTTTATGGTTATCGGGAGCGCTTCACGAGATTGGTCACGCTTATGATTTTGCAGAGATGTCGGAGAGTGAGCGTTCGAGTATTGATGATGAATACTCTCTCTTTCATGAGCTTGTGAGCTTACTTCCGAAAAGAAATGCTCAAGGAGAAGTTTCTGACGATCCAGAAGAGAGAACTCGAAGGTTTTGTGCGGGTAGTGGTGTTATTCCTGAACACTTTCCTTCTATTCTCGAACGAGAGATCGCTGCTCACTCGTGGGCAGTTCAAGAATTAAGGTACCACGGATTGTACGAACAACACTCTCAGTTTATTGCGAATGATACATTGACTGCTATTCTCTCGTATGTTGAGCCTATGGTTGATCTTCTCTCCGCGAAAAGAGTAGTTGTTAAGCGCACTGTTGAGACTGTTCCGTTGAAGAGACGAGAACTGCTTGGCATCGAAGACGAACATTCTTCTCAAGAATTAGTAGCATTGCACGACTGTCTTGTTAGTAGGATGTCTTCGTGGTTTGAGGAAACGTTTCAGGACGTTCTCGAAAAGGAGAGGAGCGGAGGGATGAACAGTGTTTGAACCATTTGGTGCGGATATTGTCTTGGTGCACACTCGTGAGATTCCTCACTACGTTGGAGTTTTTGATGGGCGTGATGAGCACAGTATTTCTTTGTCACACAGTATTCCTTTGAGTAGTAAAGAACGTGCACCTCATGGGGAGTATGTGAGGGAAGCGTTAGCAGATGCAGTTGGTTCTGTACTGTATGATATTGTTCATTCTGCTCCTATGGTTCTTACAGGGAAACGTTTTGATCGTCGAGAGTGTAGTGTTGAAGAGATAGTGTCATTGTGTGATGTTGCTTTGGTTCGTCGTCACGGAGTGTCAGCAGAAACCTTGTCTTATGATGGCAAGGTATCAACAGAACTGATAGCTGGTGTCGAAGTAACGGTGCACGGTCCTTCTTTACTCCTCCCGCCATATTGGAGTGGAGCGAGTAATGGTGTTGTCGTGTTTGAGTGTGCTTCTTCGTTTATCGGGGATGTTTTGTTAGGTTCTCAAGGAGAGGTGAGACCTCTCACGATTACGTATCATGACATACGCGCAGATCCTTTGAGATGCAGAGGTGAACACGTATGAGACTTCTTGACTTGTATCGGCGTCAGATCGTACGGTTGGAGATGAACCAGCAGGTGACGAAGTCTCCTGATGTGATTGGCGTCGTTCTTGATGACGACTTATTTTTTTGTTATGTCGCGTGTGCTACTCGCGTTGAGGGAACGATTGAGGAAGCAGTTACATCTCTTGCATTGAAAGCAGTGTCGGGAATGGACGTGACGAATCCCTCAATGACGAAGCCAATCAATAAATGGACGATTGCGGGTGTTGATCACGTGTTGAGTTTGAAGAACGTGTCATTTCTTAGAGGGCTCTCAAGACCTCCGCTTCCTTCGCATCGTGATTTGGAAGTCGTCGGACTTTCGGGAATTATCGAGTTGAGCGAGAAGATCGTCGTAAATAGAGAACGGCAATGGTGTGGTTGGCACGAGGGGAAGCAAGTTCTTGAGTGTTCTCGTGACGAGATTGGCGATAGATTGTTGTACTCGACGACGGGGAAGTTTCGCCCTCTCACGCTTGCGTACTTTGCTTCAGAGTACACGATGACGGAAGGGACTAAGGAGTAATTTAGTAGTTCTCGTACTTTCCTGTTTAAAAATATCTCAGATCGTATGACTATTTCTTCTCGTACTTTTTTTCGAGCTCATCGTAGAATTGTTCTCTTAACGCGTCGATTTCTTTCATCATAGGCATATCGAGTCCTCGTTCTTGGAGGATGTCGAGTCGTTCTCCAACCCATGTTACCCAGACGTTTTGAGCGCTTATTTTCATTTGGTGTTTGAGTTCTTCGAGGATGGTGTTCCAGTTCGGGTTTTGTGTTGTTGCGATGCTGATGCAGTCTGCAATGTCTCCTTCTCTTTCAGTCATTGTTTTGAAGAGGAAGATGTCTTCGTTCGAGCAGAGGAATACGTGGAGGTGATTGAGTGTTGTTATTCGTTGTGCTCGTTTCATCATAGGTTTTGAGAGTGAGAATTGTCCGCACACTTCTTTTTCGAAGAGGTCTATTCTGAATTCTCCTCGCTGGAATATCTGACTAAGGTTCATATGGGTGTATTCTTTTCCGACGAGTGTGGGGGCGAAGTTGATCTCGTCGAGTGCTTTTTGGAGTTCGATAAATTCTTGTCTTGTTTCTACGACGATGTCAATATCTTTCGTTGCAGGTTTTATTCCTCGATAGAGGAGTGTTGCTCCTCCGATGATGTACGCTCGAATAGGTGTGGTGAGTGCTTTGTCGATGTCGTTCAGTAATAGTTCTACTTTTTTGAAATCCTCAATCATATAACACCTTCACGTGGTAGAGTTTCGCACGGTCTTTTATTTCGTTCAGTGTTGGATATGTTGAGATTGTTTCTCCTGAGAGGACTTTTTTGATCTTTTCGAGAATAGGGTGGTGAGTGCGTGCGAGTTCTTTTTTGTGTTTTGCGTAGAGGAGTGCGATCATAATGATATATCGCGGATCGGGGTCTTTTTCTGCGACGAAGAGGGAGTGTAGGAAAATGTTTTGGAGGGAGAGTGTTCTTTTTGGGAGCGTGTAGTACGTTGTGATGAGGAGGAGTCCTACTCCGTACTTGTCGTATGCAGAAAATGCTGTTTTTTCTGCGTCGATAATTTCTTTTGTTGAGAAAACGATATCGTCCGGCGTTGTTCTGTAAATGACTGCACCACTAGGTATTCGTTCATCGAAGGAGTGCTCGAATCGTTGCAGTTCTTGTAAGAATTCTCTCGCGCCAGTCCAGAGTTTCTCGTTAAGTCGATAGGTGTCTCCTTCTTTGATGAGCAAACTCATTTGTCTTCCTTCGCGTATTTTTTTGGTGATTGTATTTTTGTGCAAGGTCGTTTCTTTTTTAATATCCGAAACTGTTTTCGGTTGGAGGAGTGTGGTGTAGATTTGAAGTCCTGTTCCGGAGAATGGTTTTGATAGGTTGGGCGCTCTGGCGAGGAGTTGGAGGAGCATACTAACGTGTGTTTTCTTTTCGGGGGAGAGCATTCCTTTATGGTAGTTGATGATCCCTTTCCGGTGTAGTGATTGACTCTGTCGGTATGTTTGTGAGATGCTGATGTCGAGAGCTTTTGCCAGTTGAGGAATAGTTACAGTTCCTTTGCCTACTTCGGAGAGGAATTCAAGTTCCGTTCGTGAAAGCATCATAAGTACACAAATATGCGAATAGTATATAAACATTTCGCATAATTAACTACTTTTGCTCCTTTTTTGAGAATGGTTTGCAGAGTCTTTTCTGTAGCTAGTTTGTTCTGTGTTGTTTGTTCAGTCGTCAAAAATATCTCGGATCGTCGGATCTTATGACTATTTCTTCTCGTTGCTTGTGGGAAGTGGATGGTGGTGAGTAGTCGGTGGTTTGTAGTGGTTGTTTCTTTTCTGGTTCGACGATTGAAGCTCGTTCTGTTCCTTTCGTATAACTTAGATTTCCACACTTGATGCAGTTGTAGTATGGTCCATACTTTCCGCTTCTGAGTTCAAGCCACGACCCGCAAGAGCATCTTCGTTCTTCGAGAGTTCTGCTTTTATGCTCGACGCACACCGGTACTTTTTGTGGATTCATCGACAATGCTCTCTTACCGCAGAATGGACATTCGGGAGTTTGGTACTGTCCTATGACTTTGCGGTGTTGAAAACCCATAACTAAAAAACGTTCGTGAAGGTGTAATAAATGTTTCGGTGGTGTTGTTTTTTCCGTCGTCTTCTCTTACTCTATAACCGTTCCTACTTCTCGTAGCTGAACTGTGACGTCGTCAGGGAGTATTCCTGCTTCTTTGACTCTTGCGACGTACTGGAGGAGTGCTATGGGGAGTGAGACGTCTGTTCCTCCTGAGTACCATTCGAGTTCTCGAGTGAATGATCGTAGTCGTGAAGATGCCTCTGTGATAGTTCTTGACTTCGCTCCCATGGTTCTTTCTACTTCTTCGCAGATGTCGTTTACTGATCGTGTTAGTCTTTCGTTGAGTGATTCTTGTGATCCGCTCGTGCGAGAGTAGAGAACGTGGGAGAATGCTGTTTTTTGGTTTGTTGTGAGTGAGAGAACTATTGATGGTTCTGATACTATTGTTAATTCGTGAGTGTAGGGGAGGTGGAGTTCGAGAGCGACGTCGTACAAGTTGATGGCTTCGAATATTGGTAGGAGGTAGTGCGATTGTATTCGTAGTTCTTTTCTTGAGAATCCAGCAGTGTCTTTCGCTGAATGACGAGTTCCTGTGCGCATGGGGCTATAATATTTACTGTTTGAACTTTCACTCATCGCTGTTTACTCCAGTCACCTCTAAAAAACGCCTTGGCCGAGATGCAGAAGTTTGCGAACTTCTTATCTCCGCCAGTCGTCTCACTTCGTTCGACGCCTTGGCCGAGATGCAGTCGCCTGATGGCTTCTTATCTCTGCCAAAACACAACATTTACTACTTTTACGCCTTGGCCGAGATTTGAACTCGGGTCGAAACCGCGACAGGGTTTCATGCTAGGCCGCTACACTACCAAGGCAATATGTAGTATTCTCTTCTGAAAGCTTGGAGTTCTTTTTAAAGGTTTCCAGAAAGTTTCGAAAATCGTGTCACAAAGTATTAAAACCCCTCGCTACTCCTCGAAATGTATGAGGGGTTCGCCTTTTGTGTACTCGTTCGGAAGATCAGTCTACTTGTGTGATGGTCGTGACAGTGATGTTCGTATCGCGATGATTCCGAAGAGTCGCGGAAATAGTGTCGAGCCCATCACGTTTCTTGGTGTTGATAGCGACGATGTCGTGTTCCAGTGTGATCAGAGAGTGTATGTCGGGAAAATGTTTGCTTCTCTCGAGAAAGGAGTTCCTGCACTTCCGGGAACGTATCATAATTCTCTTCTTGGTGCTCGTCTCGCAGGGTCTTGTCCTGATGAAGTTCTTGCTGGTTTGTTTTCTTGGCAGATGAATGATGGTCGTACGCACGTGGGAGCGTTCACGTCGAGGGGGATTGAGCGATTGTTCGTGAGAGAGTGTGATGGTCTTACGATTCTTCCAACAAGGGATTGGAAGGAATACTGGAGTCCTTCTGTGAAGTATGTTCCTCCGCTTGACAGAAATACTATGATTCTTGATACTGTTCTCTCAGGGCAGAGTTGGGAAGGAAAAAACAACGAGGGGCATGCGTTGGTCGCGTGCGGTGGTGTGAGAAGTATCGCGTCGTTCAAGACTGATTGTGTTTCTGCTGTCATCGTCGAGAAGAAGCAGGAGCTTTCGTTTCTTGTGAGAAAGATTGCTCGTGTGGGGACGTCGGTCGTCGCGTTCGGTGATTGTTATCCGAGGAGGGCGATGTATGCTTCGTGGTGTCCGGAAACGGGAGAGTTCCAAGAAACGGTTTTAAACGTTCACGACTTGAGGGAATCTATTGATGACTTGTTTCATTTTTCTCCTGAAGAAATCATTGTCGCAAACCGTGGGTATGGCGCGTTCGCGGAATCGGTACGATTGTATGATGCGTTCGTCGGTAAGGGAGCAATTCCTTCGTTTCACAGGAAACGTTCTGCTGATGAGCATCTTCCCGCGTGGTGTTTTTGGAATTATGATTCGAGGAGGGAACGACGAGAGTTTGGCGTTCCTCGTTCGAGGATACTGTTTCAAGGGGTTACTCCTGAACTTGCGAGAATACTTCGGAAAAACGTCGGAGAGTCAAGGACGTCTTTGGGCGATGAGTGGACGCAACGAAAAAGAATAGTTTCTGAGAGAGGAAGTTCTCGTCGTGCGAGAGCGTAAATTGTATAGTCACACTCCTTCTACTTTTGCTCCTTCTCGTCGTAGTGTTTCTTTCCAGAGTAGTCCGATGCGGAGGAGGTCGTTTGAAAACTTCGTCGAGAGTTTGTATGTTTTCTTGTAGAGGTCGTAGTCGATGAGTCCCATAGATCTCATTGGTGTGAGGATGCGGTCGTAGAATTGTCTTTTATTATAGCTGAGTTTTGCTTTTTTTCCTTTGAATTGTCCTTGAGCCATTGTCGTTTCGTATTCTCCGTCGTGGAGTTTTGTTGCGAAGATGCTCATGTCTGTTTTTGTGAGTTCGTTTTTGTTTGCCGCGATGTATCTGACAAGTTCTCGTGCGACGATTGATTGTTGTTCTGTTGCGAATATCTCGTCGTAGATGTTGTCTTTGATGTTGTTTCTGTCGAATAGTAGGACCATGGTTTTCCTTCAGTCTTCACGTCATTTCCCCTATGGGTCTTTCTTCGCTCCAAGTATATAAATGTTGGTACTTCCACACCTCGTTCACAATAAGTGTATTCCAATATCTATTTCTCACTAATAGCCACAATCGAAACATTTATATATGAGTATACCTCTAAGTGTACCAGTATACAGAAAAGGTATACTGCAAGAAGAAAAAGAGGATATCACAATCCCCCCATACAAACGCAGGCTCTCTCGCGTCTGGTTCTTCATGCAACAACCCCCCAACTATCAAAACCCAACAAGTGAGAGCCTGCTCATACTCATAAAGAGCGACAGTTCGCTCTTCATCGCGCAAACAGTTGCGCGTCACACAGTATAAAAAATCGTCCCAAAAAAGGGGTGCGCAAGAAATAAGAACTCTTGCCCATTTCCCCGTCACGCTCACGCGCTCACCAGTGATGGTGGAAAAAAGAGGAATCGTGGGAGGTACTACAATGGCAATGGATTTATTCGTACAGGCTGCACAGCAGCAACAGTCAGAAAACGAGCTCCTTATAGGAACTGCGAACATCAAAGTCATAGGAGTTGGTGGAGCGGGCAACAACATGGTTGGCTGGCTTTACAAGAAAGGGATTAAAGGCGCCGAAGTTCTCGCGTGTAACACTGACAGGCAACACATCGATATTACTCCTGCTGACAAGAAATTCTTGATTGGTAGAGACACGACGAGAGGTCTTGGTTGCGGTGGATACCCTCAACGAGGAGCCGAAGCTGCTCAAGAATCACTCAACGAACTCAAGGAATCACTCCGAGGATCAGATATGGTCTTCGTCTGTGCAGGTATGGGCGGTGGAACAGGTACGGGAGCGGCTCCAGTCGTCGCGAAACTCGCGAAAGAAATGGATGCTATCGTTATCGGAACTGTCACGATGCCTTTCAACATTGAGCGTGCTCGTGTAGAAAAAGCAGAATTCGGATTACAACAACTCAGAAGCGTTTCTGACACTGTCATCGTCATCGACAACAACAGGCTCGTCCAGCTCGCTGGTAACTTGCCAGTACAGCAAGCATTCGCAGTAGCGAACGAACTCATAGCAACAATGATTAAGGGTATCGTCGAAACGATCGCAGTCCCAAGCTTGGTCAACCTTGACTACGCTGACGTGAAAGCTATTATGACGAACGGCGGAGTTGCCGCTATCGGTATCGGCAGTTCTGACACCAACAACCGTGTGGATGAAGCAGTGAGAGGCGCGCTTTCGAACCCACTCCTCGACATTAAGTACGACGGAGCTACAGGAGCACTCATCCACGTGGAAGGTGGTCCAGACATGACGTTGGAAGAAATCAACAGAGTCGGTGAGCTCGTCACGAAGAACATGGACGAGGATGCAAATGTCATCTGGGGAGCAAGAGTCTCAGAGCACATGAAGGGCAAAATCGTTGTCATGACTATTGTGACCGGAGTCAAATCTCCTTGGATTACTGGTAAAGCTGACGCGAAGAGAAGCAAGAGAAACGCCGCTTTCAACAACGATTTAGGAATAGAAACGTTGTAAGAACTTACGATAACAACACAACCCCCGGGGTGTTCGCCCAACGAGCACTCCTTTTTTTCTTTTTTCTTATCATACAACAGTCTCCTTTTTTACTATTCTCGCAAGTTTCGTAATGTTTTTAAGGAATGAACATTTCCTGCTATCTATGGGTATTCCTTCGAATGATTCTGTTCAGGACGTTTCTGATTTCAAGCAACGTTACTTTTTACTGGATGCGCGAATTGAAAGTGATGTATTGTTGTGCTCGCAACTGGATGATATTTTTTCAAGGGTTCCTTCTATTGATGATATTCTTGGTGATGAGCGAGAATACGCGAAAGTGCGAACGTGGGGTATGACGTTTGAGAGAACTGCGCGAGAATTTTCAGATTTTTGCAAAACAAATCTTCCTCAATACTCTGTTGAGGATGTCGTAAAATCTCTTGTAGTATTTGAACATTTAAGATATGATGGCGGACTTGCACTCGCTCAAGGAGTACGGTATGTTCATCGGAAGGATTCGAGGTTTCAGAGTCGTAACATTTTCATGAGAGCACTTGATACGCTCGCATCAATCAATATGCGATTTTTTACTTCTTTCGACGCAATAAACGCTAAATGTTCTGTGGAAGAAGATCCTGAATGGGTTCGTTTGTGGGGGTACGTTCAGCGAGAAGGGTCAGATCAAGGACATGCCATACGGTATCATACTGAAGATGAGCCAGACTCATACTATGTATCGATAGAACCAAGAGAATCTTTGCTTCAGACTGCGAAGGTTTAGATCCACCTTCCCAACTCTTCACAATCCACTATCTACCATCCATTCTCATTCTTCTCGTGGGAGGAGTGACGTGATGAGTTCTTTGTTCGCTCTTGTTTGTTCTTCAAGGAGAGTGATGGCTGTTTGGTATTCTTTGTTGTCTTTAATGATTATTGTTCTCGAGTAGTTTCATCGTGTCACCCCTTTCATTGACGATGAGGCTCAGTACT
>CAYHWM010000010.1:9049-15589 GCA_964359925.1 uncultured Methanosarcinales archaeon | reverse complement strand
CTTGTAGTGAGGATATATATGCTTCTGTTATACTGCCCGTTATAGGATCTCCTGTTGAGTCGATGGAAAGTGGATACGCGAAGAGTTATGAGTCACTCAAACAATCAATATTGTTGAAAATACTATCGAACGATCCTGCACTTTTTGAAAAACTTGTTGTGCGTCTCTTGGAAAAAATGGGGTATGGTACGGGTAAAGTTACTGGGAAAACTGGGGATGGTGGGGTGGATGGATTTATAGATCAGGATGAGTTAGGATTAGAAAAAGTTTATCTTCAAGCAAAAAGGTTCTCCGAAGGAGTGAGTGTCACTGCTTCGATGGTTCGAGACTTTATAGGAACTTTGGAAATGAACAAGGCGGAAAAGGGAGTTTTTATCACCACATCGAAGTTTCCAAAAGATGCATCCGAAAATGTGAAGAAAGCGAGAAAACATATCGCACTCATCGATGGGGAAATACTCGTCGAATTGATGATAAAACATAATGTGGGAGTAACAACGAAGAGAACGTACGAAATAAAACAGCTCGATGAAGAATACTTTGATGAGTTGTGATGCTACAAAGTATTTTCACATTATTTTTTTTCATTTCTTTCTTTCCCATTCTTCCGTTTCCGTAACCTTTTTATAGTGTTACGTATTATTACGTAATATGGAACTGGTTGCGAGGGTGAGTAAGGGTTCGTTGATGGACCAGGTGTACTTGCCGAAAGTGAGGGGGGGTTTTCCGGTGGGGAGTTACGTCATTGTGAAGTCTGCTCTTTCGTCGGACGTGCTGACGACGAGCAAGCCTGTGTTGTATGGGGTGAAGAGTCTTGAACCTTTGAAACTGCGATTGATTCAAGAAGTATTTTCTCTCGTGTCAAGAAGTGTTGCATCGTTTGAGAATATTCTCGTGACTGGCTCTTTTGTTGATCATGGTTTCCGGTTTCGTGATGTTGATATTCTTGTCGTTTCAGAAGAGAGTGTTGATGATATCATCCTTCGTGGAGTGTTGGAGCGAGAGTTCGGCGTTCCTTTTCATATTCTCGTGTTGACGAAGCGAGAGCTCCTTCGTGGTGTCGCGAGCGATCCTTTGTATGAGTCGATGGTGAGCTCGTGTGTCGCGTGGAAGAAGTTTTTGTATAGGGCGAAACGAGTGTTTCGGTTCAAAGTCTTGGATGTTCACTTATTGAAGAGCGAGGTGCTGGTGGACAATTTTGACGTTTTGACGGGCGATGAGAAGTATGTTCTTACGAGGAATATGATTGCCATAGCGTTATTCTTGAAGGGCGGTCGTGTGTCGAGGGAAAGGATTGATGTGGAAATAAAAAGAGTGTTTCGCCTTCAGCAGGTTCGTGATATACGAAACAATATGTTTCCGAAAAAAGATTTTTTGGTCGTTTACAAGAAAGTGTACAAAGAAACGTTTGAGCTGATTATGGAGGGAATAAAGAATGAGTCAGAACAGAAAAAAGCTGATTGATTTGTTCATTGGGAACGTGTCAAACGTTGTTGTTCATCGGCTTCTTGAACGTGCCATTGATGATGATCTTGTCGCGAAGAGATACGGTAAAGAGAAGCGTACGAGTTTTGATACTGCTGAGAAGTATCGCGCACTGATCAATCCCGTGCAGTCTCCTTTGCCGATTTCTGATGCTGACATGATACGTTTGAGGATACTTGCGAGAGTGAAGTGCGAGATAGTGTTGAGAGTATCGAAAGGGTACAAGAACTTGTCGCTTGATGGTGTTGAACGCTTCGTTGACAGTGTTTTACGGGAGTTGCATGTTCTTTAAATAGCGCGGCATTGACAAAGAACTATGCCTCTTATGTCATTTCTTCTTGAGAAGCGTTGTGTTCCGCTACGTCGGGCTCATCCTCCCCAAAACCTACATCGTCACAAGATCCAGGTACTACTGGTTTTCTCATTCGTTCCAACGTTTCTCTTACGTTTTTGAGGTCTTCGTCGATTTCTTTTTCAGTTTGTTCTTCTTCTGCTGTTTTCCACTCTACTCGTACGCGGTACCCTCTGTTTTTTGTCGGTGCGAGTTGTTGGAGGAGTGCGATGACTTCTCCTGCTTCGAATTGTTCTGTCGATACTCGGAGGATGCCTGCTGTCCCTTCTTGTTTTCTGATGGCGAGGTATCCCGTGTTTTGTTCTGATTCTGAGAATTCGATTTTTGCTTGTACTCCTTTGGTGATGTCGAAGAATGGTAGGAATTCTACTGCTTCTGTCCTGTTGAGTGCGTAGAACATATCGATGACTTCTGTTTGTCTCGTGAGCCGTTCGATATAGGAGACTGAATTATCGCCACTAATTCTGCAGTCTTGGTATGCTCTGAAGAATTCTCTTGTGAGTCCTTCTTTGTTGTACGTGGCTGGTAGTGAGTCTTTGAATTCGAACGATGCTTTCACGGAGTATATTGGTATTGGAGGGTTACTTTCGAGTTCTCCTGCTGGTGTTATCGTGAGTGTGAGTGTTTCGAGTCTTTTGACGGTTGCTACAACATCAGAGATTTCTTTGAGTGCGTCTTCTAATCCTTTCTTGTCGTCTCGTGCTTGTTGGAGTTTTGCTTCGTAATTTCCCGGAAACCCTGATGCTTTTGCTTGTTCGAGGATGGCGAGCGTTGGTTTGCTTTGATCATGCGCTTAAGTTATGTGGTACAATCCTCCGTTGATGGTGAGTTCTGCGAAACGGTTGAGTATAGTTTCATAGTTCGGTCCTTCTCTTTCGCCGATGATTGTTGGTGTCATACTGTTGGGAATATCGTTCCTTTTTTAATGTTTGTGGTGGTGGGGTGGTTGTTGTTTGTAAAAGTCAGTATTCTATTGTTTTTTTTATGATGACGCTGACTCTGTTCTTTTTGAAGTGTTGGTGGATGGTATTCGCGTGCTCTATTGGTACTGTGATGCATCCTTTTCCGAGTCGTTGCCCGTGGAATTGTTCTAAAAGTCCGGTGTAGTGTTTTTTGTTTTTCGTGTACCCGTAGAGTTTTTTGTTGAAGAGTACTCTTTTCGTGTTTGGTTGTACGTTTTCCCAGATGAAAAATGTGGTGTGTTTTCCGGTGATACTTTCTGATTTGTATTTTCCGTAGAGAGTGATACCGTTGGAAGCGATGCTTGGTTGTAGTTCTTTCCATTTTTTGAGTTCGCCAATAGTGAGTTTGATCTCGTTGTGGATGCCGAGTGGTTTCCAATAGTTAAGATTTTTTGCGGATGAGAGATACTGTTCGAGTATTTTTTGTATGCTTTGTTCTGTGTTTTTCTGTTCTCTTGGTACGTCGATGAATAGGTCGATGTCGCTTGTTGTTGTTGCTTCTTCGCGTGCTACTGATCCGTAGAGGATGATTGTTTGTAGCGTGCTTGTATCTTTCATGTTTTGGACGAGGAACGATGCAAAATCCATCGCGTAGGAGATGAGTTTAGAGTTCATTGATTCCTGCCTCTTTAAACTTTATTTTTACAGTATTAAACTTTTCAAGGAGTTCTCTGATGATGTCTATTGATTGTGGTTTTCCGTAGCAGAGGTGGTCTCGTTTTTCTTCAATGGAGTAGATGAGTTTGAGTATGTCTTTTTTGTTCGGAAAGTCGAACGGGAATTTTTCTTGTATCTTGTTTTTTGATTTGAGCCATTCGTGTTTGACGATAAACCCTGGATCGATGAGTCCCTTTCTGTGAAGGAGAAGTTCGAGCATATCAGCACATGCTGCCGATGTGTTGAATCCTATTGTTCGTTGGCGTTCTGGTAGTCCTTTGATGATACTTTCTTCTATCACTTCCAGACTTTCACGGAGATTTTTGAGGTGTGCGTCTTCTTTCATGTTTTCACTTGAAGCAATTTGGTGGTTTCACTTGAAACATATTGTTCAAGTATATAAATATTTCGTTTCACTTGAAACTCTAGATAGGTTTCGTTTGAAACATTCATCGGGAGAAGAGTCAACAAAGAAATATGTTCACCTTGTTTCTTCTTCTGTTCTTCTTTTCTCTTTTCCTGTTTCTTGTAGTTTTCTTTCTGCTTCTCTCACCGTTTCTTCCCATGGTGTTGTTTTGTTGGATCGTGCTTGTTCGATGACTTGTTCGAGTGTTGTTCCGAGTGTTCGTGCACGTCGTAGTGTTTCTTCTTCGTCGATTCGTAGTCTTCCTGGGAGTGTTGGTGTTGTTGCGATGATTCCTCCTCCTGTCGTGATGATGTCGGGGAGTGTGAGTATTCCTGCTTGTTTCCAGTCTCTTGATTGTCTTGTTGGTTCTTCTTCGGAGTATTGGTGCCATGCGCTTCCTGTTGCGAGTTTGATGGGTGTTCCTGTGAATGCTCGTAGTGTTTCGTCGTTCCACGTTAAGCTTGGTCCGCACGCGATGGCGATGTGTGCTTCTCTGTTGTACCCTTCGCATTTCCAGAACCAGTTTCTGTCGGTATTGTTTCTTGCGGGTTCTGCGACTGTGACGTTTCGGAATCGGTACATAAAGTGTGCGTATGATCTTGTACCTTGATCGTTGTCTGTTGCGATGATGCGTGCTCCTTCTTCGATGAGCTTTTCGAGGAGTTCTGTTCCGGTCTCGTTCAGTCCTTGTAAGAGTACGGTGAGTCCTCGGAGGTGTTGTCGCTCGTCGGCGTAGAATCCTTGTTGTTTTGCTCCTTCGAGGATGCACGCGTGCAATCCTTCGGCGATGGCTGGAGCGGTGCTTTTGTGTGAGTGGAGTGTGTAAGGTGTCCATCGAGACATAGTTTCGATGTCTTCGTGGGTTGTCCCATCGTGTTCCATAGTGTATAATGGTTGTTTTCTTTCGTCGGCTCTCCATGAGTTTGTGATGTTGAGTGCGGTAGCGATGTCGTACAGTGTTTGTTCTTTTTCCTCGTCGGTTTCTTTTCGTGATCGTTGTTTGACGATGGCTCCTCCTCCCGTTTTCGTTTCGAGGAGTGCTGCTTGGAGTGTTGTCGTTTGTGCGATGCGGAGAGCGTTCAAGAGTGCTGCGCTTGTTGATTGGTCGCCCCATCGTACGGTGTAGTCGTGGGATCGTAGTCCTCCGACTGGTGGTCCTTGACGAGTGTCGTGGATGACGATGTGGAATGGTTGTCCTGTTGATGATACTCCGAGTACTATTTCTGCGTCTTGTTGGTAGTCGTGGACGTCTGCAATTACTGAGAGCGATTGTCGTTCTCCTGCGAGGACGTTGTGAAATGTGATGTCTGAGAGTGTTTCGAGGTAGTCGAGTCGTTGTAACGAGTGTTGAGTTCTTCGGTTGTCTTCGTCGTACGTTCCTATGCCTGCTCTCGCGTGGAGGTTGGGAGTGTTCTTGACGAGGATTGCTTCTTGATATCCTCTCGTGATTCTGTGAAGGGCGAGGTTTCTTCCTTGAGTGAGTGCTCTGAGTTCTTCTGTGTGTTCTTCAATGCTTGGAACGTCCCCCATCAGTATTCGGAATGGAGTGCTTGTTTTTTAACGTTGCGGTTGTGGGTGGTTGGTGGCTCGTAGCTTGTGGGTTGTAGCTTGTAGTTGGTGGCTTGTGGAGAAAATATTTTTTTTCTTGCCGAAACATTTATATAGTTATTACACATAATTAACTGTATCCTGTATATGTGAGGTTGAAAACACATGGCGACATTAACATTGGCAGTTCCTGAGGTGTTAAAGAGGGAGATGGAGTCTTTTCCCGAGTTGAACTGGTCTGAAATTGCGAGAGTTGCGATTAGTCAGAGAGTTGCAGAGTACCGCGTGTTTAAGTCTCTCGTAGCGAAGTCAAAGTTGACAGAGAAGGACGCGTTGGAGATCGGATCAAAAATTAACGATTCATTATACAAAGAATATACGAAGCGATTGCTGAAGAGGTAGGAATGCTTCTTATTGTTGATGCGAATATTCTGTGTTCAGTACTCATCGCTGGTCGGCTGACAGACTTGCTCTTTTCACCAAGACTGGAACTTGTCGCTCCGGAGCTCGTGTTTGCTGAAATGAAAAAGCACAATGGGGAGTTACAAGAAAAATCGAAGCTTTCAGTGGAAGAGTTCGACGTGTTGATTTCTCTTTTGGAGAGAAGAGTACGCACTATTCCTCTCGATGAGTTTTCTTGCTTTTTTCCTAAAGCAGAGGAGTTGCTTGGTGATCATCGCAAAGACGCAGAGTATATCGCTTTGGCATTGCATCTTAGTTGTCCTTTCTGGACGTATGAGAAAAGGTTGTTGAACTTACGTGATATAAAAGTTATAACAACTGAAGAACTTGCGAGGATGTTAAGAGAGTAGTGTTTTTTACTATTATTGTTTGACCCATCTTCTCTATCACCGATATCTTTTTTAAGTCGTTCTTGTGAGTGGTTATATCGTTAGGGGGTGTCTTGTATGAAGAAGTTGTTGTCGTTGTTCGTTCTTTTCACCGTGTTGGCTGTTCCAGTTCTTGCCGGTATGTCGTTTATTGATTCTGAGAATGTTCCTTTGCAGTACGCTGAAGCGATGCCGGTGAAGGATGTTTCTTTTCGTGACTCAACGACGTATCTCGTCGTATTGTCTGTGTTGATCGTGATTTTGGCGTTCGTGTTTCTTGCGTTAGTTGCAGAATTGTTG
>CAYHWM010000010.1:0-9039 GCA_964359925.1 uncultured Methanosarcinales archaeon | reverse complement strand
AAGCATGTCATAATCGTTCTCTTATTTCTTTTTCTGCTTGTGCAAACGTGAGGAGTTGTCCTGATATGAGTGTTGATAAGTCAGTATTCCAACTGTTCTTTTTTTCTTGTAGTTTTTTGAAGAATGCTTCTTTGTCGAATAGTATGTGTGCGTGTGATAATTTCTTTCGAGTCATTGTCGTATCGAGGAGAACATTTTTTATGGTGAGTAAGTACCAGATGTCGTACATGTCTCGAGCTTTTTCTCTTTGGTATACTGTTCTTATTTTCTCTGCGAGTATTTCTTTTTCGTTCATGGAGTATATGTCAAAGGGACGAATTTCTTGGTAGTTGGAAGCATATGGTCTACACAGTGGTGGTACTATGACTTTCTCTCGAGAGCTGATGTTTAGAAGTAGTCTGCTCCTGCTTTCTTTTCTTCCGTCATAAAGTGGTCCATTGATGTTGATGTATATGTTCGTAGTATTTTGAAATCTTTCTATTGTAACACTGCACTTGATGTTGTAGAGTGCGAATATGGTTGGTAAACGAGTGAAGAAATCTTTTGGTTTGAATCCTTTTTGAGCGGTGAAGTCTAAATCTTCGCTGAACCTGTTGAGTTGATATAACTTGTATAAGCATGTTCCGCCTTTGAATACCAGTTCATTGCCGAACTCTCTGTATATTCCTAAGAGTGCTATATCTTGAAGGTAGTCGAGTTCTGCAAATCGTGGAGGTAGTCCTTTGAGTGTTGCTACCCGTAGTAGTTCTTCTTTTTTAATCATGGAGTTCCTCTTTTATTCTTTTGGCGAGTCCTTTGATGGTGCTTGCATAGGATAATATCTTTTTAATGTTGATGGTTCTTTTATTCTGTTGAATGATGTGATTGCATTCTTCGAGTGTCATCTTTTTTGTTGCTACTGCGTCGACGAGTGCTTTTTCTTTCTCCGCTATGAACAGTTCCTTTTGTTGATAGAGTACTTGCCGGTATCCTTTGAGGAACGATGGTTTGACTCTGGTAAATTCTATGGTTGCGTTTCCATACTGAATTACTTTTCTATTTCTTTTTCTCGTCGTTATGACTTGAATGGTGAATGGCAATTGTTCTGTAAGGTGGTAGTATTGTAGTGTTGCCCATCCAGAAATATAGCTCGGCCATACAATCCACGAAGCGATGAGGAAAGGATCCGTTTCCAAAGTGTATTTTCCTTTTTCTATTTCGTGAATGATGTTCTTTTTCTTCCATCGATACGCTTGCAAGTACGCATACTCTTTTTTTTTGTTGAGTGCTCTCGCTATATCCCTCACGGTAAACACGGGATATCGTCGTAATGCCAATTTCACATCTTCCTTCATAATATTCACCAATCATATCAAAAATGATATGATTAAGGGTCAACTGTTTAAAAGCTTTACGGTTGGAAAAGAGGTGTTGGTGTTGGAGTTCTTTTTCGACGTGTTTGGTAGACTGTCGTCGTGTTAGTGTTCGTGTTGCTCGCGTTGGTGAAGGAATTGTTGAGGGGAAGGGACTGAACGCGACGCAGGAAAGTTTAAATACTTCGATATGCGCGATTGAGGTATGACCAATAGAATAGTTGTTGACCCGAAGATCCTTTCTGGGAAGGAGGTAGTGAAAGGTACTCGTATCCCCGTATACGTTATTCTTAATTTGTTGGCTCATGGGAAGAAACCTCAAGAGATAACGAAAGAGTATCCTGAACTCACAACTGCTGACGTGTTTGCGACGATGGAGTATTCTTTATTTTCTTCCGACATTCTACTTACAATTTAGGAGGCAAAGAACTAGGTTCAAAACCGCTTCTTTTCTTTATAAACAATCAATGGTCCTTGTCCTATTCCTTTTCCGCCATTTCCGTAAGCGTTCCGGTTTTTTGTTTTGGTGAAGGAGCGTTTTCCGGCGCATCCGTAACTGTTCCGGTTGGGGCGTAAGCGTTTCGGTTGTTGGTGCGGAAGACTTTAATTCTTTCGAGTTTTTTTGTATGGTATGAAAAAGAGTGTGTCTTGTTGCGTGTTCGTCAGCGTTCTTTTGTTGTTGGTCTTGTTTCCTGTTGGTGCTGTGAGGATTCGTCAGGTTGTCGTTGGCCCTTTTGATATTGTTCAGTTGGAGAATCCTTCTGACGAGTTTGCTGTTCTTGATGGTCTTGTTCTTGCTACGGAAGTGTCTCCGAAAGATGTGTTGCTCAAAGGGAGCATTCCTCCTCACGGTTTTTTCACTGTGGGAGAAACGGATGCTCCTGTTCCTGTTGATCTTGTTGATACGTTGACGTTGTACAATATTGATTCTGGTGTTGCGTTGATGAACTTGTCTGGTGGTGGTTTAGGAGTATCGACTGTTCTTGATGCAGTATCTTGGGGTAATAGTTCTGGTATTCCTTCTTCGTTCCTTCGTGGTTTCCCGTCGGCGAATCCTGGTAGTGAGTCGTTGTTGAGAGTTTCTGATACGAATGATTCGAGTATTGATTTTGTTCTTTCTCCTATGGAGTTGCAGGGGAATGTTGTTCGTGTTGCTGTTGTTGCCGGTTCTGGTGGTGTGACTTCTACTCTTGACTCGATACAGATTGCTGATGTTTCTGCTCGTTCTGGTGTCCAAATAGTTCTTCGTCCAGGGAATGATTCTTTTGTGAGTGTGAACGTGACCGGCTCAGGGCTTTCAAATGGTTCGTTGAGTGTTGGTGGTGTGACTGGTGTTCTTGGTTCTTGCGTGGTTGCTTCAAATACTTCGTTGTGTGGTGGCGTGACTCTTCCTTACTCGTTTCCTCCGGGGGAGTATGATGTCGTTGTTCGCGCTGGTGGTTCAGAAATTCACGGTTCGTTGACTGTTCTTCCGTTGCTCTCTCTTGATGTCATTCCGAGGAGAGTGTTTGTTGATGACGTCGTAAGGAGTGTTGATGGTGGTGTGAGTGATAGTTCTCTTCTTCCGAGGGTTGTCAATCTTGGTAATGTTCCTTTGAGGGTGTTCGTTTCAAAAGTTGGTGGTCGTGGTGTTGATGTTGGTAGTATTCCTTCTGGCGGTAGTGTCGTGTTGGGTCTTGATGCTGTTGCTGGTGACGTGTTCGTCACGGGGGTTCCTGAGTAATGGTGTTCAGTGTTGCGTTGAGTAGTTCTGATGTTCTTTTGCAGAATGATGGTGGGAGTTCGTTGTCTGCGATAGTGAATGGTGCTGGTGTTGTTCTTCCTTCACAGTCGAGTATGTTTGTTTCTTCTCCCGTGATTGTTGGTTCTGGAAATGTTGCTTTTGTTGTTCCTGGAGTTGATGTTGTTGTTCAACCGTTGTTCTTTCTTGGACTCTTGTTGTTATTATTTGTTCTTATGAAGTTGTTTCTTGTTGTTGTTCGACGAGTTGTTGAGCGGTATCGGGCGAGTACTCTAATTGTGCAGTGAGTTGTGGCATACTGAGGTTCGTGTACACTTCGTTTTGTGTGAAGTCAATAATGATTTGTTCGATGGTTTGTCCTTGGAGTCTGTGGAGTTCTGCGTTGATGACGTGACCGAGCGCAGGGTTAACTTTTCCCGCGAGACTTCCCGAGTTCATCATACTGTAAAACATGTAGACGAGGATGTGACTCGAAGTTTTCACAAGGGAGATGGTTGCTGATTGTGACTTTTTTGTGGGGGCGGGAACGTGGTTGGTGGTTGGTGGTTGTTGGTACGTGGCGAGTGTTTCATCGAGGTCTGCACTTTCTTCCGGAGCTCGTACGATATACTCTTTCACGTCGGGCAAGAATGTCATCGTGAGCGCTATCGAGTCGATGGTGGAATCGGTAGTTGTTGGTTGTGGTGGGGCGTCAGTGATGTCCATTTAGTACTATTCTTCCGATACCTTTTTAATTCTTCCCTCCTTTCTCTCTCTTGGTGATACTGTATGGGTGAATCTCAATCAAGGTATAGTATTGTTGAACGTTTAACATCAAAGAAGCTCGACATTATGACTGCGAAGTCCGAGTTGAAAGAGCAGGTTCGTGAACGTGAACAGTTCGTCGAGAAGTTAAAAAAAGATTTGGAGAATTGGAAGAAGGATGTTCAGGAAGATACAAAGCGTGAGCAACGAAGGAAAGAGTTGGAGATTGAGCACGCAGTTCAAGAGATTGATAATACAAAGAAACAATTAAGTGAGAAGGATGCAGTGTTCACTGAGCAAGTAAAAGCTGTTGAAACTGCTTTGAAGTCTATTGAGGAGATTAGCAAGATGTCTCCAACGATTCAATCATAGTCCCGGCAGAAATCCTGGAATGCCATGTGCGTCTATTCCGGGACGACTTCGCAAGAAATAAACCATTGCCATGTGCTGGTTCCCCGCACGGTGCGATTCCGAGCAATGCTTCGGCGATAACCTCGCCGGAGCGAGGGGTGTTGTTCATCTCTTTTTGCAGTGTGTAGATACTCTTCTCCTCTTCGTGGAAACGAAAGGTTTATATTCTATAGCACTATGGACTATAGTATGACGACAACGATTCAGGTGAATGATGGAACTATTGCGGTGTTAAAAACATTGCGTGAACAGTTTCAAGTTCCTTCCTACGACGCACTCCTGAATCTGCTCATAAAACGGTCAGTGAAACAAAAAAAGTCTTTCTGGTGTGCTGGCGGGAAACTGTCGATGAAAGAGATACTGAAAGATTTGAGGGATAAGGATGACAGAGTCTAAGTTTTTGGATTCTTCGGTATGGTTATCATACTATTTCGGGGATAGTAAAGAAGCGAAGGATGTTATTGATGGTGATGTTATCGTTCTCACTTCTGCACTGTGCATATTCGAAGTAAAAAAGAGATTATTGAAACTCAAAAAGAACGCGAAAGAGTTCACAGAATTCATAAAAAAAAGAAGTGCGGTCTACATTCCCAGCATGCTTATAATTGAGAAGGCAGCAGACGTTTCAGTGGAGTACGACTTGGGAGCGATGGATGCCATCATCTACACATCTGCACTGTTAAACAATACAGAGTTCGTCACAGGAGATAACGATTTTCGAGGGTTGAAAAACGTGCGGGTCATAGAATAGTCTTGTGTCAATGGCCTCGCATACGTTTTTTTTTACGATTCTGCTTGAACAATAATGGGAGTTATACTCTTTTTCTTGCTTAAAAAATACTGTTTTCATTCACGAAAAGAACTATAATGCGCATTATACAAATGGGGGTTATAGTCCTTTCTTGAGTCGTTTTCTTTCTTAATAGCGCACATCACTTTTTCTCGTAAAACTCGCACATCGAACACTGCGTTGGTTCTTGTGCTTTCTTTCCTTTCATCGTGTTCTCGCCGAGTATGGCGACGAGGTCTATTTCTTCAGTATCCCAGTGCACTAAATTTGCAAGGTTCGCGTTTGGTTGTTCTGTTACTGTCGTGTTCGCGCAACAATACTGTTGAATGCGATCTGAAGGTTGCACTTCTCCTGTTCTCGCGTACGAGCAAGAATGCCAAGAGTGATCTTTTTCTAGAGTGTTCATTGTCTTCGTTTCGCCTCGATGATTTTTTCGAGAAGTGATTTTGGAATGGAGAACATTCCATTTGTGACCGTTCCGTTTGGTGCTATTCGGGAAACATTTTCCTTATTTATGTTCCATAATTCTTCAAAACTGTTGTTTTCTGCTTCTGGATGGTAGCTCTGATGATTAATTCCTAGAAAAGTGTCAAAAACAATTTTTTTCCCATCTATTTCTTTGATTAGGAGGTATTCTGATGTTTCTTTTCTTTCACAATCTAGTTTTATATTTATAACAATACCATTTCCGAGTTCGTAGGTTTTTCCTTTGGAAATTGGAATCAAAACTGAATTATATTTGTCAGAATATTCTCTGGGGATCAGATTTCTTGATAAGCGCTCTGCGATAGTTGATATAAATATTCTTTTTTCTGACAGAGTTTCTCCTGTGAGGTCGACATCTTCGAAAATCTCTCTTTCCAGTTCTCGATAGGTATTATTTGTTCGTGCTATTCCTTCTAATTCATGCATTTCTTCTGGAGAGAATTCTTTGCGAGTATTACTCTCGTTATCAATGATTCTACATCCCACTACTCTACTTCCATCGATGATTTGTGGAGTTGCATCTTCAATGTCCCTTCCTTCCGTTTCTCCTTCAGGAACTATTTTTGTTTTGAAGAGCTCGTTTCTCAAATCCCAAGTAATTGAATTATACGCCAAGACCGTTACTTCCCCGCTGTGAAGTTGATAATTCCGCATATTGAGTTTTCGAGAAGGATCATTCAGCCATTCCATGACTCGTGATGACTCCCACACATCTCTACACAACACATCAACGAGTTCATCTTGCTGAGGAGGACTACTTCTCATAAAGAATGGCCGTGTCGCGAGAGCTCCGAGAGCAACTGCTCCTATTCCTAAACCTATTTTTTGGAGGGTGTTCATTGTGTTCCTCCACTATTTTTTTGTTCTCTTACGAATCCGTATTTTTTTAATAAATCAATTTTTTGTCCATACTTAGGATTATACTTATTGCTCCCTGGGGTGATTAGTGAAGTATCAAATGTGTCTGTTGTGTTGATGTACGCTGCTGCTGTTGCTACATCTTCACTGAAGTTATTAGCGCCGTATGGCGTAAAGAATCCGAATGCTGGTTCGTAGCTTCCTAATAACTCTCCGTGTTCATTGTTTGCTACTGCCCAGCACGCCCCTTTTCTTCCTTGTTCACTATCAATACGTTTTCCATACTCCTCTCCCACAATTGCTCTCCACTCAGTCTCGAACCCCTCTTGTTCTTTTGCTATATGAATTTTTAGGACTTCCGAACATAATTGCTGTCTTTGTGTCGCGTTTAGTTTTAGACAATGTTCTTTGTCATATGCATTCAGCTCAATTTCACACCCTTCATCATAGCTATTTATTATCTTACCGTCAAGTGAGAACCAGTAGTCAATTGATATTCCTCCTTCTCTCTTCATGTGATAGACTGAGCTTATGTCGTGTATTCTGTTCCCTCTTGTTATCTGACGTGTCAGAAGATGTGCTGCTTCGTGGTATACCTCTTCTTCACTTGCCGTGAGAGGTATGTGGATGGTACTTGTTCTAAGGTTGGCATACGCTCCTACTTTTCCATGTGTAGGTGTGGTCTCTGCCAGTCCTGTTGCAACCATCTGAGAGTCCCACTGTTCGGGAGAGTACACATGAATCGAGGAGATGCTGTTGTGCATTCTTGGTGTCATCTCTTTTAGAATATTATTTAGTCTATCAGTTAATAGCAGGTCAGGATTTCCAAGGATGTCTATATCTCTCATGCTATGAACTGTTTCTTTTTCGGGCTCCGACTGGTTGGTTTTGTATGTGTCTCTGTGTGGATCGGGCGAGAATTCTTCTTGTGCGTTCTCTCTCATGAAGAACGGTAGTGTTGAGAGTGTGAGTGCTCCTATTCCTAAACCTATTTTTTGGAGGGTGTTCATCGTTTCCTTATAACCTCAACAAGTTGTTCTAAACGATAGCAAGGGATGGGGCATACTTTGTATGGTTCTGGTCCTCGCTCGTCGATATCGATGGGAATAATCTTTTGCTTCAAATAGTCAACATTTCTTTCTGCCATCGGGTCTTGTTCTCCGTAATCGTACGATTCGAAGAAGATATATCTTTGAACCGATTGTCCTGTTTCAGGATTGAACAAGTAGTATTCGTTGATGTTTCCTCTTGAGGCATTTACATTCACTCTTATTCGCAACCCATCATCAAGATCATAGTCCATTTGTTTAATCATAGAAACGCTGAACGCGAGCCAGTCTTTCAAGTATGGAATCGTTGTGAGAGGAACTCGTGCTATGCGTGTCGTCGCACCATAGGTGTCAACATCTTCAATCACTTCTCGCTCCATCGCTCGATACTTCAAGTCTGTTCTCGCGAGGGATTCCAATTCTGCTAATTCTTGTGGTGAGAATTCTTTTCTCGAAACATTTTTTTCGTCAACGATTTTACAACCTTTGATTCTTTGTCCTTGAACAGTTTGAGGTGTAGGATCTTCAATATCCGCACCTTCAATAACATAATTCTCTGCACTATCACCCCTCAAATGGTAGAGTTGTTCTCGTAACGGCCACGCTTCTTTCGTGTATGATAACACGCTTATTCTTCCCGTGGAAATATCATATTTTTTTATTGCGTGAGAATGAATAGTATGGTCAAGAGAAGAAGGAATATGACTTCCAGACTCATAGGAATCCCTGCAAAGAACGTCAACAAGTTCTTCTTTCGGTCTCTCTCCACAATTCATAAAGAATGGTAGTGTTGAGAGTGTGATTGCTCCGATTCCTAAACCTATTTTTTGGAGGGTGTTCATTGTTTCCACTCTTCTCCTTCGGATTCTTCTCTTTCCGCCCAGTGGAGTCTTGGTTCTTGTATGTTTGCGAGTGTTTCTTGTTCTATTGTTTGTTCGAGAATGTTGAGATTGTTGCTTTGTCGTTGTCGGAGCGTTTTTTTGGTGTCGTCGCGTATGTGTTCTGCTCGTTGTTGTATGGCTTCGTTGGTTATCGCGTATCGTGCTCCGTATATTGTTGCGAGTATTCCGAGTGTTGCTTCGAAGAATGTGGCGAGACTTGTTGTCACGTCGTCGAGTGAGAGCATGTATCCTGTTGCGATTCCGAGTGCTCCTCCGATGAGTGCTCCTGTACGTGCATTGTAGCTTTTTCTTTCATCGGCGATGTGTCGTCGTACTGTTGCACTGTTGAGTGTTGTTTGTTTCGAGAGTGTTTCTGCTTCTTTGATGTCTATCTTTCCCGTGATGAGTCCTGCGAGTATTCTTTCGTTCGTTTGGTGTACTTCTTTTTCTGTGCAAATAACGTTTTGTAGTGGTTGACCGTTGAATAGGGGTAGTGCGTACGTGATCGTTTCTCCGTCTTCATCGCTTACTTTGCACGCGGTTCCTTGCTGGATGAGGAATGCTGTGTTGTCGTGTCCTTGCTGGAGTGCTTGATCGTACAATTCTTCTCGTTTCGCGTCGAACCGTTGCCGTAGTAAGGGGTGATTTCTAAAATACCATCGTTGTTCGGGCGGGTGGTTCATTGTGTTCCTCTTTTGAACACTTCTTCATTGACTCTGTCTTCTAT
>CAYHWM010000009.1:0-16138 GCA_964359925.1 uncultured Methanosarcinales archaeon | reverse complement strand
AGGACGGAATGACCGCAACCGTTTCCCCACGACACCCTCGCCACCGATGTACGCTTTCTTGAAATCGTCGAGAGTCAATGATTGGTACTGATTTATTATTATTGCTGTCGGAGAATCATTAACAAACGACACTCTCGCACCCGTTGCGATATCCTGAAGTTTTGATTGAGACGCACGAGCAAGAGTCCCCGACGAAACATCAGAAACGTCGAGAACGCACTCGAGACCTATTCGATCGGCACAAATACCTCCTTGGTCGTACACTTTACGAGTTCCTTCAGCCACCAGTTCATAGAATGCAGAGTATTGTTTACATTCCATCGGAGTAAGAGACCCATCACTCACTAATTCTTGAAGCCTTGATTGAACAATCTTGAGAGGTCCGCCAAAAGAAGCTGCAGAGTTCAGTTTGCTTCTGAAATCGTTCTCGTCCTTCGCTTGATACGTTTTTGGTCCCGTTGGCGATGTTTTTTGAGTTGAGTGCATAGGTTTCCTTGGGAAGAAGAGTATATAAACATTTCTATTTTTTCACCACTATACAGTCATTAATTTTTTGACTGCTGCCCTTCCCAAACACTCTTAGAAGAACCAATACCTTTAAAAAACCCCCCACTCAACCAGAAGGTACAATGTTCTACCGTATAGACGTACAAGACCACGTCAGAGTGGCGCCGAAACTCTTCGACCTCGACACGAAGCAATCAGTACTGGAAAGTGCGAAGAAAAAGTTCACAGGACTCATCGACCAAGAATTAGGAGTCGTCATCACCGTCGAAGACGTGAAATCAGTAGGCGAAGGAGTCATCATCCCAGGAGACGGAGCAAGCTACTACAACTCAGTCTTCAGCATCCTCACATTCAAACCAGAACTCCAAGAACTCGTCATAGGAAAAATAAGAGAAATAGCAGACTTCGGAGCATTCTTAACACTCGGACCACTCGACGGAATGATCCACGTCTCCCAAACAATGGATGACTACGTCACATTCGCGAAAGATAAAACACTCTCCGGTAGAGATAGCAAACGATCACTCAGCATCGGAGACCAGTGCAAAGCAAAAATCATCGCAGTCAGTTTCAAAGACGTGACAAACCCAAAAATAGGACTCACCATGAGACAACCAGGACTCGGAAAAACAGAATGGTTCACAGCAACAACCAAAAAAACACCAGTCAAAGAGGCTCCAGAAAAACAAGAAAAAGAAAAATCAAAGAAAGGTGAAAAGAAATGAAACGAAAAGCGTGCAAGAAATGCAAACTCTTCGTTGACGGAGAAACATGCCCACTCTGCAAAGGAAACCAATTCGTCAACAACTGGAGAGGAAGACTCACCGTCCTTGACCCAAAACACTCCATCGTAGCACAAAAAACAGGCCACGACGCGGTAGGAGAATACACTATCAAAGTAGAATAAGAAAATATGAACTGTAAAACAACACAAGGAGAACAACAATGGAACTAACACTCACAAAAGAAAAAGACAACGCATTCCTCCGAAGAAAAGAAATAGAGGGAACCATCACGTTCGTAGGAGCAACACCAAGCAAAGCAACAATTACAGAAGCATTCTCAAAAAAAACAGGTAGTGCAAAAGAACTCATCGTCACAAAAGGAATCCACACGACATACGGAAGCCAAACAGCAAACGTGAGCGCATACACGTACACCGACGAGAAATCAAGAAACCAAGGAGAACCACTCACTCACGTTCACAGAAAAAAAGTAGCTGAAGAAAAGAAAAAAGCGGCAGAAGCTGCAAAAGGGGCATAACAATGGCAAAAGCACCAAGAAAAGCACACCAACTCTACGAAGTTCAAGGAACGAACTTGAAGAGAAAAAACAAGAACTGCCCAAAATGCGGACCAGGTGTGAGAATGGCCAACCACAACACGAGAACGATGTGCGGAAAGTGCGGATATACGGAGTACACGAAAAAGTGAACGATAACGAATGACAACCGCACACACCATACACCTTCAACCAGAACTTGAACGTGCCATCAAGGAATTAGGATTTACAGAACTCACAGAGATACAACAGAAAGCGCTCCCACTCATCCAACAAGGAAAAGACGTCTTCGGACAATCACACACTGGCTCAGGAAAAACAGCAGCTTTCGGACTGCCCATCCTCGAAAAAGTAACTCGAGGAAAAGGAATCCAAGCACTCATCATCGTACCAACAAGAGAACTCTGCAACCAAGTAGCGATAGCACTCAGAACATTCTCAAAATACAAACCAACATACATTGTAGAAGTATACGGAGGAGTATCCATCGTACCACAAATCAGCGGACTACGCACGGCAGACATCGTCGTAGCAACACCAGGAAGACTCCTCGACCACCTCGAAAGAAGAACAGTCAACCTCTCAAGAGTACAATTCCTCGTACTCGATGAAGCAGACAAAATGTTCGACATGGGATTCATCAACGACGTACGAGACATCATACGACACACACCACAAGAACGACAAACACTCCTCTTCTCAGCAACACTCTCCAAAGACGTTGAAGGAATCGCAAGACAACACATGAAAAACCCAGAAACAGTAGCAGTACAAGAATACGTCGACACTGCAAAACTCACACAACAATACTACGAAATAGACCAACGAGACAAATACTCGCTCCTCGTACACCTCCTCAAAGAACACCACAAAGGACTCACACTCGTATTCTGCGGAACGAAAAGAATGGTAGACGCACTCGCGACAAACCTGAACAACGCAGGAATCAACGCGAGAGCACTCCACGGAGGGATATCACAACACCAACGACAACAAGCACTCAACGCACTCCACACACACCACACGAACATCCTCATAGCGAGCGACATCGCAGCAAGAGGAATAGACGTCAAAAACTTAGCACTCGTCATCAACTACGACATTCCTAAAACGTCGAAAGACTACGTCCACAGAATAGGAAGAACAGCGAGAGCGGGAGAAGAAGGAAAAGTAGTATCATTACTTACTGATCGAGACCACGAAAACTTCAGAGCAGTACTCCGAGACCGCTCACTCCACATCGCGAGAGAAGAACTACCACCATTCACGAGAGTACCATTCCTCGCACGGCCACAATCAAGAGGAAGAGAAGAAGGAGGATGGCAACGAAGAGGACCACCAAGACACGGAGGAGGCCAAGGCGGACACCGAGGATCATTCAGAGGAAGACAAGGACCACCAAGAGGAATGAACAGAGGAAGAACAAACTACCGCCAAGGAAGAGAAGGACAACGAAGCGAAGCGTAAGACGCAAATATGAGAATGTGAAATGTGTGAATATGAAATTGTGAGATTTCTACTACTTCATCAATCGAACAACATTCATAACGTATTCTCTTATCGTAGGAACGATACTCACCGCACTCTTAAGAAATTTCTGCCAGCAGTTCTTTCTTGTGCATCCCTATCTTGTTTTTTGTTATCGCCCAGTAGAATTCTTTGAATTTCTTTACTGTGGTGTTTTTTTCATCGAGCGTGAACATTTTTGCTTTACCAACAGTTCTTGTTTCTATTACAATACCGGCGTTTTCGAGTTCTTCCCAAAATAGTTTGAGTGTCGAGTACCCTATTTCTGACCATTTTGCGATGTCAGTCATACTGTAATCGAAATCATCATTCACGGTAAGAAAATCAAGCACTTTGAGCACCGGACTCTCTCCAACAACTTCTAAGAACGCACTTGTCATAGTTAAAGTACGGAAAACAGGATATATAAATGTTTCTCTTTATAGCTCATGAGAGCCATTAATAGAATAAGAAGATTTATGAAACCTGAAACGAAGAATTCCTCGTGGGCAAAAAACTATCACCAGAAGAATATGAAAAAGTGAAAAGAAATATAGTAAAAAAACTATACTCGAACAATTGCTTCAGCAAAGGACACCTCCTCTTTGAACGATTACAATCAGGAATTCCGAAAGACATCGCAGGATTCGTACAAGACGTCCTCGAAGATTTAATCAGAGAAAAAATAGTTGTTCTTTACGGAAAAACAAAACACGGCGACGCATACCAACTCAATATGGAAAAAATGGAAGAGATCGAAAAAATAATCTTTTCACGAGGAGTATAAATCACTATCTACTTCATCAATCGCACAACGTTCAACACGTACTCTCTTATCGTAGGAACGATACGCACCGTGCTCTTCCTCATCCTATCCTCGGACCAGCGAACGGGAAGTTCTGCTATCGTCATACCGTTCCTTTGTGCTTGAATCAGTAATTCCGTATCGAAAAACCAGTTTTCGTTCTTCAATAAAGGCGCGAGCTTGTCAAACGAGTCTTTCCGCACCGCTTTAAAACCGCACTGGTGATCATGAATACGAGAACGCAAAAAGAGACGAACAAACTCATTATACACCCTCGAAAGAATGGCCCTCTTTAACGAACGATCGACGAGCGACGCACTCAAGTGACGAGAACCAGTAGCGACATCACACCCATCGAGACACTTCTGAACTATCAAAGGAAACGCTTCCAAACCAGTACTAAGATCAATATCCATGTACGCTATAACTTTGCCCTTCGTTTTTGGCCATACGGTACGCAACGCCAAACCTCGACCCTTCCTCTCGAGACGGGCATACTCCACACCCTTCTTCTTCGATAAACGCTCACCAATACTCTTCGTAGTATCAGTCGAAGCATTATCGACGATAAGAATCGAAGAAGTAAAAGAACACGTTGAGAGAAAATGCTGTAACGCGTTTACCGACTTTTCCAGCGTAGCTTCCTCATTATAGACAGGCAATGTTACAACAACATCAACAACCATAACAAACCACCAACGAGTTAGAAAAAGGAAAACGTATATAAAGCTGTCTCTCACACTCGCCAACTATGGACAGGAAATTTAGGTCGAAAAAAGAGTTCACAACGTGGAACGAACACATGTTCAGAAAGTACAACAACGAACGAGTATACCAACACCCAAACTTTCTCATACGATACCTCGAAAAGAAAAGAGTAGCAACACTCCTCCGATTAGCAAACATAAAAAAAGACAGTATCACTCTCGAAGTAGGGTGCGGAGAAGGACACATCCTCGGTCTCGTCAAGAAAGGAACAGTCCACGGCATCGACATCTCAACCATCGCCATAAAGCAAGCAAAAGAACGATTGCGACACCAAAACAATATCAAAAAAATAAGCGTGGGAGACGCGGAACACATCAAGTACGAAGACAACACGTTCAACCGCATTCTCTGCTCGGAAGTTTTAGAACATGTAGAACACCCTGAACGAGTCATTGCCGAAATAGCCCGAGTCGCGAAACCAAAAGCACGCATTAGTATATCATTCCCAAACGAAGGCATGATCAACTTCTGCAAAGGAACAGTAGAAAAACTCGGAGGACGATTCTACGACTGGTTCCTCCCAGGAGTACCACACCACATGGAAGACGAATGGCACCTCCACGAATTCTCGAAAGCATACTTCAAACAAAAAGTAAAAGAATCAAAAGCACCACTCACCATCATCAAGATCAAAGCGATACCATTCTGGTTCGCACCGTTACGATACGTTGCATTGTGTAAGAAGAAAGAGTGAGATAACACCATTCTTTACTCTGAATCGTCTAACACTCGCAACAATTCTTTCGTCGTCACAATACACACCGTTCGAAATTTCTTCAAAACCAATAAATCATCATCACCAGTAACCACATACTCCGCACCTGCGAGAAGAGCACACTCAAGAATCTTGTTATCGTCAACATCCCTACACACAGTCACATGCTCTCCTGACCCTACAACGAGATGTGCAAGAGAAACCACTTTCTCAAGAAGAACTTCCGAAGTCAACCCTGCTTTTTTCAATACTTTCTCCAGTCGAGGATATCGCAACACGCGATCGAGTTCTTTCACCATATCACTCGTGAGAAACATCAACACACTCCCCTCCTCGACACTCCTCAAAAGGTCAAACTCGACGCCTTTCCAGAGAAATCCCGAAACTATCACATTCGTATCAAGCACGAGCTTAACGGGTGGTTCGCGCATGTTTTATCGCCTTTTGCAAATCTTCTTTCGTGAAAGCATCTTCCTGAATCATTTTCTGAAGAGGAGCGGTGAGTTCCGCAAGACTTCTTTTGAACCCTTCAGAAGATATCTTCTTCAGAATGATGGTATTCCCCTCACCAAAAATGAGAAATTTGTCTGCAGTACGTATTCCTATTTCTTGTCGAAGACTCGCAGGAATGACGACCTGTCCTTTCTCACTAATACGCGTTAGTTCCACTTGCATAACAACACCTCATACTACTTGTAGAATAAGTAAACCAAATCTTACATTTAAATCTTTCGGTGTTTCAGTGAATGGAAACCCCATCATAAAACCAAAAACCCACAACCAACAGCTTTTTAAATAACCCCTCATCCCTCGAGTATGGACGGCCATAGGGGAGTGGTTCTACCCGTTCCCATTTCGAACACGGAAGTCAAGCACTCCTCCGTACTGGTGTGTACTGCTTTTAGCGGGAAAACCGGTAAGCTGTCCACCTTTTCTTTTAACGAATGTCAAATGTGAGAATATGACAGAAAGACAACAAATTCCAACACTATTACTCACCTCGACAGGAATCGTCCCAGAAGTACGAAAAGAATTCCTCTCTTTACTCAACAAGAAACCCTCAGACATCCACGTTCTTTCCATCACGACAGCAGCATACGGAGAAACGAACAATCCTTGGTGGCTGAAAAAAGACGTAGAACTCCTCAATGAGTGCGGAATCACGAAAGAACACATCGAAGAATACGACCTGAAAGACAAAACGAAAAAAGAAGTCGAGAAAGCACTCGAAGGAAAAGACATCGTTCTTGTCAACGGAGGTAACACGTTCTACCTCTTACACTGGGCAAGACAGAGCGGTTTTGACGACGTACTCAAACCATTCTTGAACAACGGAGGATTGTACGTAGGAATAAGTGCTGGAACTATTCTCGTAAATCAAACAATCGAAGTTGCAGGATGGAAGAACCTCGACAAGAACAAGATAGGTCTTCGCGATATGACCTCTCTTCACTTTGTCAACTTTTTAACATTCGTTCATTTTACTGAAAAGTACAGAAAAATTGTCAATGATGAATCGAAAAAAACAAAGCTCCCCATCGTCGCACTCACTGATACTCAAGCACTCATCGTGAAAGGAAAGAACGTCAAACTCGTTGGCACTGGAGAGAAGGAATTCTGGAACGGGTTTAAGGAAGTACAATAACACTCATACGACGTGTAGGGGCTACAATCATTACTTCTTCTCCGTTAGGGGCTACACTTCGACGTGCTTCTTCAAGGAAGGAATGGTATAAACTTCTTCAGCGTCGGATAAATCTTTGATGCTTGTTCTATGATGAGTGATGGAGGAGTTGGCAAACGTCTATGAATTAAATTAAGAGAGTACTCGAACCAGTACGTGACGTTGAACGCGACCAATGCTACGATTCCTGTTAAAAGCAACGGCCAATACCATTTCTTCCTCGTTATGTGAATAAGTCCTGCGAGGAACAATGTGAACACGAACACGTGATCGATGAATCGTCGAGCGCCAAAAGCATTACCACCAAGTTCTAAGAGTGAAGAATTAATGTAGATATGCAAGAGGAGAGCTATGACGAGTAAAAATGTAAAAAATCGTTCTTTCTTCCACACTGCAGGAATTCCAAACAGTGAGACAAGAATAATTGGAGTCGTGATGAGCAAACTGTGCTGGAAGCCGAACAGGAAAGGAAGTATAAGAGGATTGGAGAACCCGAAAATTTTAGGAACACCCACAGGAAGAGTGAACAACGAACCATACAACACTTTCCACACGATCATCTGAGGAAGAAACACTGCGAGAATCGTTGCGAGAAACACCACTCCATAGCCGACGAGACTCCATCGATCTCGCGCGCTCGACGCCGTGAAGAAATCCCTCAACCAAGCAATCGCTGGGATAATAAGAAAGAACCCTTCCTGCCACCGCGTCAGCATCATCAACCCCGCAAGAACTCCGAGGACGAGCCACTTCTTAACCGAATTCTCGTTACGAAAGTGATAAAACGTCGTTAAGAACAATGCAACGGTCAAAATAGTAATACCGTGACTCACCGCAGGCTCAATCATCACGTAATGAAACGTAGAGAAGCCAAACGTGACGGCGAGGAGAGCAATCAAGCTCGCAGTTTTTGAAAAAAACTTTGACGCGAACTTGTAACTCAAGAATAGTCCGAGAGTCGCGTACCCTATACTCGCACCGAGCGAGAGAAACTGTTCCGGAAACGAGTACCCATTCGTGACGAGCCCAGCACCAAACACGTTAAAAATCAATGTGAGAAGATGACCGAGTAAGAAAAAAGGAAACATCAACAACGCAGTGCCTATCGCAGTTTCGTTCGCAGTCAATCCTGTAGGAGTCGGCTGAGGTTCAGCACGTCGCTGATAAAACAAAGGACTACTCTCATACGCCCTGTCAGGAGTGTCGAACTTTAACTGATTATAAAAATCGAGATCGCCATCAAGAACGATCGACGGAAGATACGAGTAATACCACACTCCACCACCACCAACACCATACCCCATTACTGCGTACCGAATACTGAAACCTACAAGGAAGAAAAGAAAGAGCGCGAGAAAGAGCTTCTTCTCATTCGAACCAATCCAACGATCCGACCTTGAAAATCCCCCACCAGTCATACAGACGAGAGCGAGATGTCGTTTTTAAAAGTCTTGTGATTCTTCTCCGCGAAAGGAGTGTACAGTTTGAGCACCGTCCTCACCACGTTAGTTTCGCGATACGGAACGAGAGATTTGAACGCCTCCTTCCTCAAACGATCACGAAGTTTTTCATCGCTCAAAACACCGTCGAGAGAGTGAGAGAACGATTCAGGATTCGCTATTCCTACAATAATACCATTCTTACCGTGACGAATAATACTCCCACTCCCGCCAAACCCCGACGTGACGATCACGCACCCCGCAGCCATACCTTCCAACACCGTTCTCGGCAACGCTTCAGCAACATTCGACGGTTGAACAAGAATATCCGCGTTCGACAATTCTTTCAAGAGTTCATCATTCGGAACAGGTTTGTGCAACTGAACACTCTCAAGACCATGGTTGACTATAAATTGTTGCACTGCTCCTCGAAGAGGACCATCACCATAGATGTCGAGAACGTACGGTTGCTTGACGAGAAGAAGAGAACTCAACAACTCATTGATTCCCTTACTCGGAATGAGTGCTCCTGCGAAGATGATGCGAGGAACAACTCTTTTTTTTGTTGACCGTTTCAGCACGGGAACAATGTTCGGCAACACGACACACCTCGCAACAGAAATCTCCTCCTCGACGAGTTTCTCCTTCATAAACTCGCTATTCGGAGTGAAAAAAGTATGCTTGTGCAACGTCTTCGAACGTTTCTTGTACAAAAGGTAGAGCACCGCCCACAGGACAGGATTATACTTGTAATACCACTTGTTTTCTAATTTCCCAAACTGTTGCGACTTGGTGAAACACTGAACGAACCTCGAAGGAGTACACTCATAATGACACTCGCACCTATCCTGATACATCAACGTTCCCTTCGGACAAAAAGGCACAGGACTATTCACGTGAAGAATCGTAGGAATACCTTCAAGTGTTGAAGCATTCGCAGTCGCGTAATGAATGACATCAACAGAATTCTTCTCAACAAAAACTTTGACGACAGGAGAAATGTCATTCGTAAGAAACGTAATTCCTCTCTTCAAATTCTCGATGAACGAGTTCGCAGACGCAGTAGGGAATACGCGATTGATCTTAACGCCATCAATCGTTTCGTCTCCCGCTGATTTGTACGTACCCGTCAGCACGCTCACCCTCACACCTTTCTTGACGAGCGCCTTCGCGAGCAAATGTAGAGACTGCTCACCACCACCCATGCCGTGAGGAAACCAAAACTCGGTAACGAAAAGGACGTGCATAGCGTTCAAACGCTCTTAAGCGTTCATAAATCTTGTGGCTACCACTCATCCCAACTTCATCGTAAACTTTGCCTTGTGCTTCCCTAATTCTTCTTTGACGTTTTGGTAGTTTTCGTAGATGAGTTCACCGGCACGTCGCTATCTCTACTTGCTGAGCGGAGATTCATTCAGAGGAATATTTTACATTAATATTTTAATTGTGTTTATGAATTCTTCAGCAGTTTCTATTGTTTGCTGTGCATAGTGCTCCTCTGCGTTTTTAGTTACTTTGTATGTAAATGTTTCTCTTGCATCTCTGCTTCTGTCGTATTTTTCGACAATTTTGTAAGCTTCAGATTGGAAGTCTTCTAAATTGAAATTTTGAATTTTTGCAACAGTACCTAGCGTTTTTTGGTATTCTTCATATAAATGTCTCGCCAACCTTTCTGTTTTAACTAAATAATATAAAATAATTTGAGTTGTTATCGCATGAACCCCTCTTACATCTTCCCTCAGTCTCGTTTTGTACACTTTAGCAAGGTATGCGTGAACTATGTAGTACATCGCATAATATGCTGCGGAAACACATTCTCCATAATCGGAGTATTTCTTTGAAACAAACTCAATTCGTTCTTTTCCTGAAGATAGCTTTTTAATTAGTTTGGCAGTTTCTAATCGAGTCATACTTTTTTCAATATAAAATTGAGCGATTTTGTTCGCTTCAGGTTCTTGAAGTTTTTTAATGTCTCCAGATGAATTCAAGTCTCTCATTCTCTTTTCAGCAATGTTAATTTTTGTTCGCAGTATGTTTTCTTCATTCATTTTATCAACTCATAATATTGTTCTACTCCATAAAGAATAATGTGATGCTTTTTTGCTTCATTACCAACATTAAATTCTTTAGGGTTTTTTATCATCTCTTTAAAGTCTTCTGCAGTTACGACAACAATAGTCTTTTTAGTTTTTGTGTACGTTTTAGCCATGGCGGCCTCTATTTCTTTCGTATCCTCTTTTTTAGGCACGATAAGTAACAAATCTAAATCTGACTTTTTTGTCTGCTTGCCTTTTGAATAGCTTCCGAAAATTAATAAAATAAAAAAAGTCTGCGAAGCATAAGAAAGTAAATCTTCAAACATCACTTTCGCCCAAGAATTTTCTTTAAAGAATTTTGATTTTATGTTATTCTCTATAGCCGTGAGTATGTCTTTCGATATGAGCTCATGTATCTTCAGCAAATTTGCTGGAGGAACAACAACTTTTTCAATAACCCCTTTCTTAAGAAGGTCCGCCACATTACGATGAATCAAAGCATAGGGTTTTTTCAGCTGACGTGAAAGAGATCTAATAGTTGGAGATTCATCCGAGTGAGTAATCAAAAATTCCAGCATTGTATTCTGAGTTCCATTTATCATATATCCTTCAAGATATCAATTGATACTCTTTAAAGTATATAAAGGTTTCGCCAGTCTTGGGGGCGTGTGACGAAGTTTTCCTGCTCGTCGCCATACTCAACCATTCCAACACCACCCCAAGAAATCACTCATCCCAACTTCATCGTAAACTTCTGTTTGTGCTTCCCTAATGCTTCTTTGACGTTTTGGTAGTTTTCGTAGATGAGTTCACCGGCGCGAGTAGCGATGAGTGCGTCTTCTTCTAATTGTTTTCTTCGTTCTTCCTGAACAGCAATTCTTCTTCTCAAATCAGCAATCAGTTTCTCTTTCTTCTCGTCAACAACAACTCCTTTCTCTGGAGGTACTGGCAGAACGGGATGTTCAGGATTCCACACTCTTTGAAACGATTCCAACACGTCATGAGGAGCGTTAGAGAATGAGTGTTTCATAACGAGTTTAGCAACGTCCCCGCCGAGACCACACGTTACTGCGAGAGACCTCTCAGTATTACTATCTCGAGAAAGAAGCTCGGAAAACTCATCCAA
Source organism: uncultured Methanosarcinales archaeon (assembly GCA_964359925.1). Lineage (GTDB taxonomy): Archaea > Nanobdellota > Nanobdellia > Woesearchaeales > ARS49 > JACQMS01. The sequence continues at coordinate 4,271 of CAYHWM010000009.1, read as the reverse complement.
CGATAATGACAACACGGCATTCAACGCTGGAGGAGGAATGTACTTCTCACCACGAGCAATCGTTCTCCCCTTCCACGAACGCTCAACGCGAGCACCAAGAATAACAGCATTCTCGTCCAATAAGAGAACATTCCCAGGAGGGACAAACTCGACAACAAGAATGCTTTTTCTTTTCTCATTAGAAAAAAGGAACGACACTATCCTTTCCGTTCCCGGCTGTTCAACTGCTGAAAGTTTCAACCCGTCAAGATACTTTCGTATCAGTTGAGCAAACGGTGGAGGATTCCCCGCAGACTCTGTTTTTTCTTTCTCGTAGAAAGCAGTAGGAGTAATAGTGTACGTGTGAGTTCCATCCTTATTGAGTTGAATCAAGAGAGTATCCCTTTCCTGATAACAATTCTTAAACCTCGCACCAATACTCTTCCTAAGAACGAGGACAATCATTCTGACATCGAGTGACGAAACCATACGTTTACCCCGCAAGACCTATCACGGTCACTCCAACAATGATGAGAACCATCCCTAAAAACTTTTCCCTCGTGATAGACTCGCCAAGAATCTTCCATGACAACAAACCAACCCAAACGTACTGCAAACTAATAAGAGGATACAACGTCGAGACCTCACCACCCTTCAACGCTGGAAGAAATAATAAGATAGAAAGTCCGTAAAGGAAAAGACCCCCCAGAACTTTCACGTTCAGAAAACCCTTCGCTCCACCCTGCTTCAGCAAGATAGGACCATAACTCGCAACACTCGTCGCTATGAGCGTCAACACGATAGCCCAGAGTTGAGTCGTCATACAGTCACGCTCCTACCCATAGAACTCTTATTCTTTTTTGACCCCATCGCGAGAAGAGTTACTCCTGCAATAATGATAAGAATCCCTCCCAATTTTACGATCGGCAAAGATTCTCCAAGAAACGCCCAAGAAGCGAGAGCAACCCACACGTAACTCGTCGAGAAAATAGGGTACAACGTCGAAACTTCACCACCACGAAAACTATGAATCATCAAAAACGCTCCGAGAACGTACAACGACAACCCACCAACAAGAAGCCAGTTCGTAAGAATACGAAACGGAAGAGAGAGAAGTGGAGAAAGAACCAACATGTCCATCCCTGGCTTGTACAACAACTGAGCACCAGTCGTGAGAAGAGTGATAAACATGACGAGAAGAATGCTGTTCCGTGACGCGCTCAAGAGTTCTCACCATGCAAGTGTTGAAGGAGAGCAGCAAACGCAGGTCTTGTGAGAAGAACCCCAATAGCAACCCCTGCAATACTCGTCAAAGCAAAACCCTTCAACAAACCAGCACCAGCAAAAATGAGAGGAAGCAGTGCTACGACAACCGTTGAAGCACTCGTCAAAATAATAGTGAACGCGTTCTTCACACTCGCCTTCAAACTCGCGTGAGTAATAGTCATACCTGAAAGAAGCTCATCAGCAATAATGATTTGGTGATTCACGCCAGTACCAATCGCGATAATAATACCCGCAATAGCTGCGAGGTCAATCTCCCACCCTACGAAAACAGCAAATCCAAGAATAATAATCAGTTCAGAAATCATCGTTACAACAATAGGAAGAGAAAAGGAAAGCTTACGATACCGTATCGTCACCAACAATACTACACCAGCAATAGCGACGAGACCCGCAATCAACGCGTTCTTCAAAAAGTCAGCGCCGAGAGCAGAACTCACCGCGTCAGTCTTCACAACTTCCAACTTTACAGGGAGAGAACCAGTAACGAGAATCGTTCGCAACTGCTTCATCTCAGCAATAGCAGATTGTTGCGCTTGCGAAAGCGAAGAACCAGAACCAGAACCACTAATAGTAATATCAGTCACTTTCCTACCCTTCAAGTCAGCAGCTATTTGCAACGATGACACATTCTTATCATCAAGATACAAGTCCAAAGGTTTCTCCAAAAACCTCTCCTTACTACCAACATCACCAACAACGTTCAAACCCTGAGTTGCTTGAGCCTGCCTCGCAGCAGCTTCAGGACTCAAACTAATAGAGAAGAAAAAAGAACAAGCATACCCTCCTGACACGCTCCTCGAACAACCAGTATTAGGATCAATACCAGAACACTGAGAAGTTCTACACACGTACGTAATATCACTACCACCACGGAAAACAGAAGTGTTACCAATCTTCGCCTCAAACTTGCCCTGACTCGCCACGACCTTTTGAACCTCTTCAGGAGTCGCACCAGCAAGTTCAACAATTAAGAATTGCTTCCCAGAACCACCCAAGCTCACGGGAAGATCTCTCGACGATCGAACAGTAATATCAGAAAGGCCATACACGTTCAAGCGCTGACTCATACTCGACGTCAACGACTCCATATCTTCAGGAGACAACTGCTCAGCAGGTTGAAGAACAACCCTCGTACCGCCCTGCAAGTCCAAACCCTTCTTCACATTCGTCGAAGCCCTCGGAGTGACAACAATACCCAAAGGTTCAACACCAACAATTTTAGACACAGTCTTAGGAACAGTCGTCGTTACGTTTTTGAGGACAGAAACAACAGAATCATTCACCGTTTCAGAAACATTCTGCTCACTCGTAACAGTTTCCGTTTCGTTCAACACCGTTGTTTCAAGAATTTGCCTCGTCGTTATTTGGTACAATGCCTTGTTTGTTCTTAAGAGAACAGACGCGTTCGCCTCGAGAGAAGAAATAGCTTTTTCATACTCCTCAACAGAGCTCACCGGCAAACCATTCAACGTAACAATATACTCCCTCTGAACAAGTTGAGTATCAACGGAAGGATTCTGCAACCCCGCATCAAACGCGGCACTCTCTTTCACGATACTACGAATCGCTACGCCATCAACACCGAAATGAGGAGAAATAAGGTATATGCTGAAAAGAAGAACTACCAAGAACAACGCGATCCTCCAATCCTTCACAATAGTCTTAATGTTTGATACCATGTTTCCTCTCATTATACAATCTCAAAATACCAACATTCTGAATCCACGTATTCACAATATCAACAAGCATACCTATGAAAATGATCAACATAATCTGACGAATACTCGCACTATTCGTGATGAGAAACGCGGCAGTCGTAGCGACGAACGTCGTAGCAGTCATCATCAACCCAGTCTTCACAGAACTAATAATACGATCATCAAAAGAACCCTCAGAACGCTTCAACGCCCTCGTACTCAACAAGATATCAGTATCAACACTATACCCAATCAACATCAAAAACGCAGCAATACCAGCAGTCGTCAACTTTTCACCAAGAAGATTAAAAATCGCGAGAGTGATAACAACAGTAGAAAAACCAGCGAGAAGAACGGCAAGACTCGGAATACCAGTCCTAAAAGCGATAAACACGACGATAGCCATCAACACGAAAGCAATACCCAACGCACCCAAAGTAGCAGTAAAGAAACTCTTACCCAAAGCACCACTCGTCACCTCAATAGTCGCAACACCAGACTTCACACCCTGACGCTCGAGCAACGACAACGCATCACGCTCAGAAAGCTCAGACACTTCCACGACGACATCACCAGTACCCAACGTCCTCATAGTACTATCAAGCGAAGGATACAACTTCTTCGCATCAGAAAGAAACAAGTCAAAATCAACACTACCACGAGGAGCAGCAACACTCACACCACCCTGCAAGCTCACACTCTCAGCAGCAATATTCCCCGTTGTTACAATCTGATACCCGATTTGTGCGAGAGCGAGAACTAATAATATCATAGGAAGAAAGAGAAGAACCTTATAGTGCTTCTCATACAACATCCTCAAGCGTTCAAAGAACCCCATTTATATCAACGAAGAGGAAATACGAGGAGTTTTTAAAAGTAGCGGACGAAGTGGGCTTTGGGATTTTGGATTTGAGATGCGGGATACAGGACGTGAGATATGGGAAACAAGATTTGAGACTTGAAAGAAAAACATTTCCATCACAAAAGAAAAAACGAACCTTCATTTCCTATGGTCGAGTCGTTCGTTACCTCACTCGTGACTTGTAAAAGCATCCAATAATTATTCTTGCCCTTTTACAAGAGAAAAAATTTTTCCTACGACGCGGACGTACCACGCGCACGACCATCGTTGACGAAGCTGTTGTTGGCGTTCACGTTGTCGATGTTGAAGTAGATGTCGCCACCGAGAGCACAAGGCCGAACGTGAACCATTCCTTCTTTTCCTTCGAGCATTCCTTCAAGTTCTGCTCTTGGTATTTGTTTAGCTTTTTAGCACATATTTTTTGATATCATTTTTGTTAGTTCTTT
>CAYHWM010000008.1:0-16558 GCA_964359925.1 uncultured Methanosarcinales archaeon | reverse complement strand
CCCCCAATCATGTCTCTTTTACTGTTTTTATAGAATATAAGTCTTCTTATATAAAAATGGGAGAATTATATAAAACGAGAGAACCCCTCATCGAGATCATCAAGGTTGTCGAACGAAGGAAAAACGTTACAAAACTGTTTCTTTCTCTCCAACGACGACCAATGGCGGTTCGTTCATATCAACAACGTACGAGAGTTTGTGACCGAGAGTCCCTATATTTCTGACGAAAGCGAGAACTGTTTTTTCAGTATGAATTACCATTTCTCCTTCGGAGAGGTACACTTCTCCAACACCGAGTGGTCTTCGAGTACGCAAGTCAGAATAGTTTGGGAGATCATCGAATTTTACTGAAACGCGTTCGAGCGGTTTCTTCACATCACGGGAGATATTGGGCAGAATGTACAACTTGTCTTTTTTGGTGAGAAGACCGGCGAGCGTTGTTGATCCTCCACTTTTGAAGAATGCATCCTGCACGTCAGAAACTCCCGTAGTAGTAACGAGAGTGTTGTACAATTGGAATAAGAGTTTAGTGTATCCTGAAGCGTTCACTCCTTCACCTACAACGATATCGGGAGAGAGTTTGACAGTGAGTGAATACCCTTTCCAGTGATGTCTTTCTTGTCGTTCCAAAAATCCTTCAACATCAAAAGCGAGTTCCAGATCGGGGGTGTACCATCCTTCGCACTGGAGATTGACGACGAGCGATGAATCTTGTACAACTTGTGCAACGTGGAGTTGCAGTTCTGATAAAACTTCTCTGACTCGATCACGAAGAGAGTCTTCATCATCCCACGGTTCTGACACTCTGTCGATTTCACGATGAACAGTTTCAGCATTCGGGTCTTGTTCGAAAACAGCTTCGAGAATACTTCGAGTACCTTTGTTAGATTCTTGTTGTCCTTTGATAATAAGGAGTTCTCCCGTGAGTAAAGAGAGTGGATTATTTTCTTCTTGGTAGAACAATCGTTCGACGATAGTCCTTCCTTCCGATGCCCCCTGAAACGTCATAAAAAGAGGGAATGAAGAGATGTTTTTAAGCGTTTCGACACGAAAAGTACGTGGAAAGCTTAGAGGAACACTTTTGATTTTTCTGAACTGTTTTTTTCTTCCCTTCGTCGGTGAAACTTCGTCATCGTCTCCAGAGGTAGCAACTCTTTTCGGTTGTGTTCTGTTCTGTGCTTTGCGGTCGCAGGAGCAGTGATCACCAGCACCGGCGATCTCAATGCACAGTTCGAGGAAAAGTTAGAGTTTCGTCCTTATCTCTCGTCGATACCACCCGAAAGAGTTGCGACGAGGAGATAAGAAAACAGTCACCGACGAAGCTTTCCACGTTCGACACAAAAGGCGTTCTAAAAAGGCGAGTGGTGATTCTTTCAAGAGTTCTTCAAAAGTTTCCCAGCGTTTTCTGTTTATTATCGCGGAGTATATCTTCTTCAGTCACTCCGAGTACTGCAAATATTCTATCAACTCCTGGGAGTATTTGGTGTTGTACGTAGTATTCTCCGTCGTAGTCTTGTTGTGTGACTTCGTTAAGAAGTCTTACTCTGTCTCTTATTTTTGTCGTTTTTTCTTTTCCTTTCGAGTCTTTTCCTTTCACGATGAGGTAGTGCAGATTCATTCCTACGGTTATGGTTTGTCCTTGGTCTTTCATTCGTTGGGCGGCTGCGACGTGAGGTCCTACGTTTTCGTATTGGTCTATTGGTTTTTGGAGTTGGGTGTACAGTGTGACGTCTTCGAGTGGCAAAGAATTCGAGCGGAGCGATGTAATAGCTGAGCGTACTCGTTCGACTGCTTTCGGAATATTCTTTTCTTTGAGAATGATGTCGAAGAGTTCTCGTTGTAGTTTTTTGGCGACGGGACTCCAATTTCGTCGGACTGTTTCGAACCCTTTCACTTTTATTTTTCCTTTCGAGTCCAACAACGCATATTTTTTCTTCGCTCCACCAGTTCCTGCTTTGACTGAAACAAAAATACCTGAAGGATAATATCCTTCGTAGTCTATTTCCATCACTCCTGGTAGTTCTTTGTTGATGGACTCCACAAACTTGAGCGCGTCAGCTTCTGTTTTATCTCGGAGTACTAACATAATTGAGTCAGTATTGTGTACTAATAAAAGTCCTTCAGCATCAACGAAGTTATGAGATGATTCTACTTCTATATCATAAACAAATCCTTCGTAGTGAAGAGGATGTATCTCTTTGATACGAGCAAGACAGAAATTCTCATACTCTTTTTCTTTCACAGCTTGAAATCGTAGGTTTACAACCCCTAATTTGTCCTTTCTATACGACCAACCAACATGTTCGATGATTTTATGAAATCCATTTTTAGTAGAGTGTATCGCTGATTTGAATAAGTACTGCAATCCCACCGCAAGATCAGTACTTTTGGTACTCATTCGTTCAAATTTTGTAGTATAACGTTTATTACTATATTTTTCTCCATCTCCTTCGAGATATCCGCTTAGAAACGCATCTCTGAGGACTGATTCTGCAGTAAGAATTATGCTCGGAACTTTTTTTCCCGCACTTAATTTTCCCAATCCAAAACCATGTATGAAGAGTGGAACAATGGGTAAACGCTGTACTCTATAGTAATACATGTTTCTTTGTGTTCTCGTATCAAAGTCGGTAATGATGGAGAGATCATCTTGTAAATACCATTCCATGATGCGTTTCACTTTTTCAATGACTGATTTGTCCTGACTGCCGAAAGAGATCATTGCTTTTTTGTGAATTGTTGAATGCTCGGATGCTGAACCTTCAGCAGCAAAATATCCAAAAAGCCATGCGAGATCTTTCGTCACTTTCCAGAATCGAGGTATTCTTCCACATTTTCCATGTTTTCCTCCAATCCACAGAAAATCAACAGATCCACGATGAGAAAGTGGTACTTTTTTCGACTTGTGTTTTGCATACTTGTGAGAACTTAATGATGCATACTCTTTTTTACAATGAATGCATACTCCTCTCGAATTACTTGATAACACGCAATCAGCATACAAGAACATATGAGGAGTATACTCCCCCCAAGAAAGAGAGGCAACATCAATGATGTTTCCTTCTCGTACACCGGCAGAAATGATAGGTACGTTCGTACAGGAGATAAGATAGTCTCCAATATTCAATGAACGGGAATCAACAAGCTCGATACGTTTTTTATAGGTGTATACGGAGTGTTGTGGTGTAACGACGGTTTTTCCATGAGTTGTAACAAACTCGAGAAGTTCTCCTTTTTTCTTACTCGAATAAGGATGGCGAATTACTGACTTGATGTTTGAGAAAACAAGTTTCTTTCCGTTGTACGAAAGAGTTTTATATCCTTTGAGAGAACGTTTCTTTTCGAGAATGCTATCAACGAATGAACCAATGGGAACAAAAGTGACATTTCCAGTCGGGTCTTGCACAACTATTTTTCTATCAGGATGCAAACTGTCGCTGTATAAAACTTCAAACCCATTTTTTCTCGCTTGTTCTATTGTTGTGGTGATGTAGTGTCTTCCGTAAGCTGTTGTTGCTTGACCGCACTCGAAACTGTACCATCGTGCTGGTGCGAATCCTAAGTATCCGTAGAATGAGTTAGCAAGTAGTTTCAGTATGTCTGATCTCGCTTTGAGGAAGATGTCGTCGGGGGATTCTTTGAGGAGTAACTTGACTCTCGCTCTTCGAGAGATAAGGTCATCAATGACTGTGCTGATGAACCCTTTTTTCTTTTGGCAGTAATGGTAGGGCAGTCCTGGAACGTTGGTAGCACAACAGTCGCATTGGAGTGTTCCTAAACTGATGTTGTGACTCGCAATGATGGAGGGGTACAAACTTCTGTAATCAAATACTGCTATTCCTTCGTATAATCCTGGTGTTGGTTCGTGGACGAGTGCTCCTACGAATCTTTTTTCTTCTCTTGATTGTTCTTCGTACGTGCTTGGCTTGTTCGGAGCTATTTCTCCTCGGAATGAGGCATTTCTTAAGAGGAGGACTTCTACAAGTTGTGAGAATGACATTCGAGAGATTTCTGCGATGGGCAATCCTACTATTTTGACGAGTTCTACAAGTGTTGGTGCGAACTTGGCGAACAAAGAATAAGTGAGTCTTGCGTCTTGCAGATTATACTCGAAGAAAGGACCAAGAAGTTCTGGATGTTTGTCCCATGCTTCTCTGAGAGCGTCCCAGCTCACTTCGTGCTTGCTTTCTCCGAGTAACTCTTTTGCTACGTCGTCGAGCTTGAATGATTCTGATTTGAGCGTTCTTCCTACGAGTCTTTTAACGACTCGAAGCATGTCAACGTGAGCTATTCCCGTTATTCTTGCTTTTGTTTCTCCCGTTTTTGTTATTTGTACTTCTGACTTGTCCAGTCCGAGGTCGAATGACAAGTCATATTTTTTGCATCGTTTGACGAGGTAGGGCAGGTCAAAACCGTCAGAGTAGTATCCTGTAAGAATGTCGGGGGAGTATTCTTCAATTGTTTGAATGGTTCGTTTGAGCATTTCTTCTTCTGACTCTACAAACTCGACATATGTTGGAGCGGAAGAGCATTTTTTCCACGTGATAACTTTTTCGTAATTGTCTCCTTTGAACGCGACCATCAGGATGGGATGTTCGTCGTAGTTGATGGGCATAACGGGGTATGCTTCTATGTCTATCGCGAGTGCTTTCGGAGGTAGTGTTGTTTCGTCTCCTTGTCGTATGCTTGATGCTTTGATGACGGGGACTTTTGAGAGTGAGACTATTTCTTCACCGGTGACGTGCACTCTTGAGAATGGTGCAAGTTTTGCGTCGAAGAGGAATCTTCTCGTGAATGGAATGTCATACTCGTACGTTTTTCCTCCCAAGTCGCGTACTGTTTTGCTGAGTTCTGGAATTCCTGATGGTTGTGATACTGCTATCGTCCAAGCTTTGACTGGTTTCTCGTTGAGTGTTCGTTCAACTTCTGTAACGTTGATAACGTTCGCATCAGTGGTGTGAAGATTTTTTATTTGTTCTTTTAATTGGTCGACGTTGAGGGCGTAAAACCACGGCAAGTACTCTACAAGAACACAGCATTGTTTTCCCGTCTCGGAACGACCGTACAAGAATACTGTGGGGGTGCCATTCAGGACTTTGTACGTGACGTCGATGATGTGGAAGCCGAACGTGGCCATTGTGGTGAGAAGAAAGGAGTGGGAGTATAAAAGGGATATGTTTAAATCAAGAGTAGTACATTCAATGAGTAATGATTCGTCGTGAAGAAAAGGGGAGTATGGGCAAGATACGAAACACTCTCGGATCCTCGAATGAGAAACAGCGCATGGCATTCGTCGAGTATTGGGCGGAGTATGTGAGAACTCACGATGATTGGAGTGTCCATCAAGCAAGACTCATCAACGCGCTCCTCGAGAGTGGGAAGTCAATGACGAAGGAGCAGTATCTTGAGATGAAAAGAGTAGTAATTCCCACAATTCAGGAATAGTTCTTTTTGTTGACGAAAATCTTCGACAACAGAAACATTTATAAGCAAGAATCACTGGTTTCTACTCAAAAGAGGCAAGGTGTCTGTATATTTGTTGACGGTATCTGTCGACAAAATATAACCTTTACAGTATGCAGTTTGTGGATGAGTTGCGGGCGTATGGTTTGAGCGAGAAAGAGGCATCAGTCTACCTCTCATTGCTCTCCCTCGGCCCAGCGACGGCGAACCAAGTCGCAGAGCAGGCAGATCTCGTGCGTACGACAACATACGATATTCTCAAAACGTTGAAAGAAAAAGGAATTGTGAGATGCAGTACGAAGAACAAAATCCTCTATTATGAAGCGGCACCTCCGCAAAAACTCATCGAGATTCTTGACGAAAAACGAAGAACGATCTCCGCAATTATCCCAAGTTTGCAACAAATCTCTCTCCCAGCAAAGAACGAGCCGAAGTTTGAAGTGTTCGATGGTCGAGAAGGGATTAAAACAGTATATCAAGACATTCTTTCGAACGCTTCAGAACTCGAAGCGTTCTCGAATACGAAACAAGTAACAGAACTCCTCCCTCATTTTCTTCCACACTTTATTCGTCAGCGAATCGACAAAAAAATACCTCTTCGTCTTCTCAGTGAAGAAACGCCAGAATCTCGAACAGTGAAAGAAGATGACAAGAAAGAATTACGTTCGACAAGATTCCTTCCAGAACTAAAAGGAGTACCAATCGCAGAGTACATTTATGGCGAGAATGTCGCCATCATCAACACGAATCCTGAAGAACCACTCGGCATCATCATTAGGAATAAGGATTTCGCAAGGGCACAATCACAATTGTTTCAAGGATTATGGAATAAAAGTGGAGAGGAACAGAAAAACACGAATGAGAAAAAAAAGAAAGGGGGTGACGTATGAAGAAGAGAAAACAATCGACGAAAAAACCTTCGAACGAACAAGAGAACGCTCACCACTCACTCCTCGTCGCGATCACTCTCACGCTCATCATCCTCGCACTTCTCGGAATCGCAGAATTGACAGGACTCGCAGGGTATGAAGTTGCGGGAGTGAACACCGTTATTGGATCGTGCCAAGACTTGACAACGGAGAATAGCACATACACACTGAACCAAAGCATTACTGTAAGCGGGACGTGTTTCAACATCAACGCGAGCAACGTCACTCTCGACGGAGCAGGATTTAACATTACAGGGGATGGTAGCGGTGTGGGAGTATGGAACAGAGGGTATGCGAATGTGACGATTAAAAGTTTTAAAAGCATAGCAAGTTTTGATATAGGAATAAACCTTACCAGTGTTGTCGCAAACGAGGTATATAACAACACCGTCAACGGTGGAGGAACGAACAAACATGCAATAACGTTGACGGGTCCTTGGACAGCACTCAGTACTACGAGCAGTTTGCGAAATAACACTATCGTTTCAGGAAGTGGTGCTGGTGAAACATTTGGAAAAGGGATATTCGTTGATGGAGCGAATACGAGCAACATCACAGAGAACAGTATTACCGCAACAAGTCAACTATCCATAGGAATAGATATTGATGGAGGAAGTGTCGGTGCAGGAGCACTGATCGTGAGCAGGAATAGTATCACGTTACAAAGCTCACTGTCCAATGGTGTACGGCTCAGGGATGAAGAAGGGACAAAGATCGTCGAGAATAATGTTACGATGATTCAAGATTCTGCAGTAGTAAGCACGACATATGGGGGAGTATACCTTATTTCTTCCGCGCATAATAATATTTCACAGAACCGCATCATGGTCGCACACAATACTACTCGAGGGTTAGTGATAAGCAGTTCAGGAACTGATGGAAACAATAGTGTAGAGTTGAACACGATAACAACAAATCTTTCAAATTCTGACGCGATATATATAACTACGGGAAACTCTGCTCATAACAAGTTGAGAGGAAATAGTGTGACTACGTATGGTAATGGTTCGAGTGCCTACGATTTGGAGGGTGGCATCAACACATCAATAACGAATGACATACTCATTGCAAGTACCTCGAATGATATCGTAAACTCTGCACACGCAACGCTCACCAACGTCACGTTTAACAGAACAGATACTGGGTCAACGGTGAATATTACTGTTCGATGGTACGTTTCGACAACGGTGAAAAATTCAACGAACACTGCAGCTTTACAAAACATAAACATTACGACGTACAATTCGAGTGTTGCCATTGTTGATTCGCAGTTGAGCGACGTGAACGGAGCAATACTTCAACAATCGCTGACAGAGTTCATAAAATTTAATGGTACAACAACATACGCAACTCCTCATAATTTCACTGCTGTAGCATCAGGGTACGTTTCGAACTCGACAGTCATCAACTTGACTGCGACGAACTCGACAACGATTACACTTTCTATCGCAACAAATGAAACTCCCATCGTTAGTGTAACGTCACCCTCGAATAATTCATATCTTTCCGTAACGGGAGTGTCCATCGTCGGAACAGCTTTTGATCCAAATGGGGCGAGTGTCAAAATAAATGATACTGGATTTGGTACTAATGTCGGTACGTATGAGAGTTGGAATTTTACGAACGCGAGCTTGGGGGAAGGGAGGTATAGTGTGATTATCACGGCGAATGATACGTTCAACGCGTCGAACAGTACAGGAATCGTGTTCACTGTTGATAGAACTGTTCCCGCATCAATAGCATTCAACACTCCAACATTGGGGAACGTGACATACTCGAACAAGAGTTATTATGAAGTAAATGTGACGTTTACAGAAACAAATCCTGACTCGTGTCTCTTAGAAGTGAACGCAGTCAATATCACGATGACCAGATCAGGCAGTACTTGTTTCGTCAACAGGTCAAGCCAGTCTGATGGCAATTACTCGTATAAAGTATGGGTGAATGATAGTGCCGGAAATAAGGCATCGTCAGAAGGAAGAATCGTCGTCCTCGATACAACAAACCCTACCGTCGTCATCAATGGTCCTGCGAACGCTTCTCACAAGCCGACGAGTGTCGTGTTTAATGTTACTGTGACGGATGTGAATGTTGGTAACGTGACGTTCTACTTGAACAATTCTTTGAACGAGACGAACACGTCAAGATATAACGGAACGTATCTTTTCAGCAGGACTGTTCTCGACGGGAATCACACGTGGTATATGCTCGTGTATGATCGTGCGAATAATTCTAATCAAACGCTCGTGTATAATGTGAGCACTGAAACGGACGTTACTGTTCCGGGAGTGACGATTCGTTCCCCGTCGGCGGGAATAAAAACGTCTGACTTCTTGATCAACGTGACTGCAACAGACTCGTTCACCGTCGAAAGTGTGCAGTATCGTTACGAGAACGCAACGTTCAATAGCAGTTGGATTTCTCTCGTTCAGGGAGGGAGCGGTACGAACTGGTCGGGAACGTTCACTATAAACGACTTGAACAATAGTAATTGGACTATTCGTATCAACGCTACGGACGATTCGAGGAACAACAACACACTCCAAACAGTAACGGGAGTGTATGTTGACACGATGAATCCTGAACTATCACTCGACGATCCTAACAATGGTTCCATTTTCTCTACAAGTTCTCTTTCGTTGAACGCGACGGCGAGAGATCTCACCGTGCAGAACGTGACGTTGTACGTGAACGATACGTTGAACGAGTCGAACACGTCGGGAGTGAACGGGCAGTATCGTTTCACGAGGACGTTTGCTGACGGTAATTATACGTGGAGTGTGCGTGCAGGCGATCTTGTTAATCGTACGAACCAGTCAGGTTCTCGATGGTTCCTTGTTGATACTCTTCGTCCAGCAGTAACGATCAGAAGTCCATCGACGGGATGGAACAATAATAGTTTCATCGTGAACGCAACGATTGTTGATGGTGGAGCATCCTCGATTGTGCAGTATCGTATGGAGAATTCGTCAGTGAATTACAGTTGGCAACAGCTATCGCAGGGAGGGACGAGTACGAATTGGAGCGCGTCATTCAATGCTTCGGGAATTCCTGATGGTAATTACTCGTTGCGCATCAACGCTTCAGATACTGCGAATAATTCGAACACGACAGTAACAACATATATTGGTATCGACTCGACGAGTCCTTCTGTCGTGCTGAATAGTCCTTCGAACAATCAGAGCGTTGCGTCTCAAAGCGTTTCGTTGAATACAACAGTGCAAGACTCGAACGTGAAACAAGTATCGTTGTACCTTGATGGAACGTTGAATGAGGTGAACACGTCGGGAATCAACGCGACGTACGTGTTCGTGAAAAGTCTTGCTGATGGAATTCATAATTGGAGTATTCTCGGAGAAGATTTCTTGAGAGAAAACCAGTCATCAACACAGACATTCCGCGTTGACACGATAGCTCCTACGACGACGTTGAACGAGCCATCAAACTCCTCGTGGGCGAAAGCATGGTTCTTCATCAACGTGACAGCGTCGGATAGTAATTCTGTCGCGAACGTCACGTACCGTTTCGAGAATAGCTCTACGACGGGAAGCTGGAATGGGTTGACATCATCAGGTTCTGTTTGGTCGGGAAATTTTGCTGGCGGAAGTCTTGGTGATGGAAATTATACTATCAGGATCAACGCTTCCGATCCTGCAGGGAATGGGAACACGAGCAGGACGGCAGTCATATTTTACGATCAATCAGTTCCTCAACTTTCAACATCGAGTGCGAACACGACGAATGGTAGCGCGGGGGACATCATCGCTATCAACGCGAGCGTTTCGGATACGAACCTTGATTCTGTTCGCGCATTGATAGTCACTCAAAAGAATGGAAGTATCACTCCGCTCACAATGACCTTGTCGGGAGGAGTGTACTCTACGACGTGGAACACGTCAGGAAGACCTGCGGGAACGTACGTGATAACGATTGAAGCAAATGATAGTGCAGGAAATATTGGACTGCGAGAGAAGATGCACTTGGTCGCTCTCGGAACGTCAACGATTGGAACGTTTAACACGTCAAGGGAATTGGTAGCGAACGTTCTTTCAACGACGAACACATCATTCAGTTCAAGTCGTAACATCTTCGTAGAAATAAAAGCGAGTGCGAACGTTTCAAACGCGACACTCCTCGCAACGAGTTATACATCAAACGTTCAAGGTTCTTCCCCGACAAGCAAGACTGCTCTCGGAAGATCGCTCGACATCATCGTTGATAACGCTACGAATGGCAATATTAGCACTGCAAGAATAAACGTTTCATACTCTGACGCTGACGTGTCGAGTGCGGGAGTGACTGAGTCAACGCTCAGATTGTACAAGTGGAACGTGAGCTCGGGTAGTTGGGACACGCTCACGAGCGGTGTCGATACGACGAATAATCAAGCGTGGGCGAACGTTTCAAGCTTTAGCAGTTTCGGAATCTTCGGCGATACTGCGAGTAGTGGTAGTAGTGATAGCGGGGGTAGTAGTTCTGGCGGAGGAGGAGGTGGTGGTGGAAGTAGTAGTGGCAGTAGTAGTTCAAGCACGACGAAGAGCACGTCAAACACTTCAACAACGACGACAACAGAAAGTGATGTGACGACAACAGAAGAATCTTCACAACCTACAACAACTACTGAGAACCAATCGCTCACCATTCAAGGATTTGACGATGAAGAGAAAGCTCCCGAAGTGTTCGGGAGGGAGTTTAATTTGTTCGGCGCAGCGTTTGGTAGTGGTAATTTGTCGACGAGCTTGCTCATCATTGGTGGAGTACTCATCATTCTTATAGGGGTTGGTGTTTACGTGTACCGTTTGGGGAGGAGGAAAGTATGATAGTGAAGAGGTGTGCACGTGAAGGGAGAAGGATGCTGGGAACCAAAGCGGAAGCTCTCCTCGTCGCGAGCGTTCTCGTAGCTCTCGTGCTCGCTCTCCTCGGAGTTTCAGAATTAACTGGGCTTTCGGGATATGATATTGCTGATGTTGTTCAAGGTATTGCTTCTTGTCAGGATATTACTCAGTCTGGAGTGTACACGATCAACCAGTCGCTCACGTCGACGGGGACGTGTATCAACATTAACACGAGCAACGTTGTCATCGAAGGTTCAGGAGTCACTATAACAGGTAGCATCAATGGCGATGGTTTCAGAAACTTTGGAGGGTATGATAACGTCACTATCAAGAATGTTGCGAATATTACGAATTTCTCAATCGCGATAAACTTTCAGGGAGGAACGAATAGTACGACTATTCAAAATGTGACAATTACAGGAGCTCCGACAGATACTGCTGGAGCAGGTATGGGCGTAGCACTACAAAGTTCCAGTAGTGGTAGTGTTATCGCGAATTCGACGATCATCACGACTGGAAAGTATGGTCACGGAATCACTAATGGTTCATCAGGGTTGACGGTCTCAACGAACAGTATCAACGTGTCAGGGAGTGAGAGTTCAGGAATAGTATTCGACAATGATTGTTCTTCGTGCGTGTTCCAATCAAACACTATCGTGCTAACAAATCGTTCTGAAGGAACAACGTACGGAATAAGCGTGTTTGGAACGGGAATGAGTATGCTGAAAAATGTAGTGAATGTTTCTAATGGAACATATGTGGCAGTTTCCGTTTCTTCATCGTCAAACACGTTGCAATTCATAAACAACACGATAGAGACTGCTGGGAGATCAGGAGTTGTAACAGGCACAGGGTCAGGATTGAACTTTTCGTTCAATAGAATTCTATCGAATACTACTGTGACTACAAACACTGCTCTCGGCGCTATTGTTGATATTCTGAGTGGTGGATCGGTTGAGTGGAATAATATAACAAAAACGAACGATGCTTCAGGGAGAGCAATGCTTCTTTACCTGAGACCAAATTCAAACCTCAAAGTTCTTTCAAACAACATTATTTCAACAGACCCTCTGTGGACGGGAATAGTTATTCCTGGAGTAAACGCCGGAGTAGTCAACGTGACGAAAACAAACGTCACCGTTCAGAACGCTTCCGCTATCGACTTGCAAGAAGTTAACACGAACGGGCACTCTCTCGCGTCCAACATTCTCACAACGACGGGAGCTGATGGTCACGGCATCAATCTCACCGCAAGTTCGACAACCATACTCTAGAACACGATTTCGCCGAATGGTCATAACGCTTACGGAATTAAGATTACGACAGGACACAACAAGGCACAATCGAACACTATCACGACAGTGTTGAACGATTCTGATGGAGTGTACATTAATGGTGGAGCTCCGGCGTCAACGACAGCAGTCAACAATTCATTCTTGTTGAATACTATCATCACGCAAGGAAATTCGAGTGCGGGAGTCAACCTTGTGGGAAGCAAGAATACAAGATTCGAGTCGGATATATTCAACACGTCTGTGTGGAACTCGTATGGTATCGAGATGGGTAATGGAAGGAATGAAACGTTTACGAACGTACAAATTATCGCTCCATCTTCTGATGATATTCGGATGACTGAAGAGTCGTTGTATATACGGAACAGTTCTTTTCAGAAAACGAACACGACAGTTTTATCAGGAAACTTGTACACTCAATGGTATGCATACACGAACGTGACCAATGGTACGGTCCCTCTTCCGAGCATTACCGTTTCGGAATTTAGGAATACAAACTTCTTATTAATAGAATCTAAACTCTCGAACAGTTCTGGGCAGGCAACGTTGCTCGTTACAGAAGTGAACAAGTCTTCAGGTTCTAATATTTGGTATTATGAGCCTCACACGATCAACGCTACGGGAGAGCTTGTCGGTAATTATCCGAACTCGTCAACGGTGAATTTCACATCAACGAATAGTACGACGATTCATCTCGCTCTTGCTGAAGATCTTTCCGCTCCGAACGTTACGTTCAATGGTCCTGCGAGTGGGCCGTACACTTCTGCGATCACAATCAACGTTACCGTTCTTGATGATTTGAGGGTTGCGAACGTTTCCTTCAGTCACGAAAATGTAACGGTGAATAGTTCTTGGTTCGGTATGACACGGTCGGGGGCTGGAACGAACTGGACGGGAGTGTTGAATCTTTCACAAGTTAGTGATGGTAATTACACGATACGTATCAACGCGACCGACACGGGGTCGAATGAGAATATCACCGTGACGAGGGCGGGAGTGTACGTTGATACTACTGCACCATCAAGTATTGCGTTCACCACTCCGACAAATGGTTCATTCCTCGCTCAATCGTCGTTCGTCGTTAACGTATCATTTTCGGAGCCGAATCCTGACTCATGCATTGCAGAGATTGATGGTTTGAATTATTCTATGGCGAGGGGAGAAACGACGTGTTCTCTCAATAGGAGTTCTCAATCAAATGGTACGTACGCAGTGAGAGTATTCGTGAATGATACTGTTGGGAATAATGGGACGAGTGGAACGATGAACGTGACGCTGGATACCACAAAACCAGCACTCGCACTTGTTGCTCCCGCAAACGCTTCTCATCTTCCCGCGACGAGACCTATTAATTTCACGTTGTCGACGAATGATTCGTTCATCAACAATGTGACGCTCTACATCGACAACGTCGCAAACGAAACAAACAGTTCTGGAAGAAACGGAACATACCTCTTCGCGAAAACCCTTGCTGATGGTAATCATACATGGTTCGTTCTCGTGTATGATAAGGCAGGGAGTAGTAATCAGTCGTTGCAGTATAACGTAAGTACTGAAACGGACGTGACTGTTCCAAGGACGACGTTACTTGCTCCCGTTTCGGGAACTGCGAACAGTACGAACTTTTTCGTGAACGCGACAGTTCTTGACACGTTCACTGTTGCGAGAGTACAGTACAGGTATGAGAATGGAACTACCAACAGTTCTTGGATTGCTATGACTCAAGAAGGGAGTGGTACGAACTGGTCTGCAACATTCGACATCACTCAGAGTGGCGATGGGAATTACACGATAAGAATCAACGCTTCTGATGAGTTTAATAATAGTAACACGACGATTATCGCCAGTGGAATAGTAGTTGATACTGTGAATCCTGTGGCTGTGTTGAATCTTCCATTGCAGAACCAAACAAGAGATAACTCCATCACTAACTTCACCGTGAACATTACTGACACGAACGTGAACAATGTCTCAGTATATATTGACGGAGTACTCAACGAGACAAACTCGAGCAGAGTCAGTGGAACGTACCTCTTCGCTAAAACTCTCTCTGACGGACCTCATAACTGGAGCATTCTCACATATGATATCGTTGGACATTCGAATCAAACAACGACGAGGAACTTCACTGTTGACACTGTATACCCCACGACTATCATTAACACTACGACTGGTTGGAAGATTGCAAACTTCTCTATCAACGTCACCGTTCTCGATAATGGTACGATGGCGACGGTGTTCTACCGTTCTGAGAACTCGTCAGCGAATGGCAGTTGGATGGTTCTTTCGCAAAGTGGTTCCGTCTGGAGTGCGCCATTCAATAGTTCGGGAATTACTGATGGTAATTACACAATACGAATCAACGCGACGGACACTGCAGGGAATAGTAACACAACTCAAACAATCGCAGTATCATATGACACTGTCACTCCGAGCATCGTGTTCAATCTGCCACTGAATAATCAGACGAGGAATACTGCGTCGAGCGACTTTTCGGTGAATGTTTCTGACGAGAACGTGAATAATGTTACGTTCTATAGTGATAACATTCTTAACGAGACGAACTCGAGTGGGAAAAATGGTTCTTACACGTTTACGAAAACGTTTGCTGACGGAACTCACAGTTGGAGTGTAACAGTAATTGATCGTGCAGGGCAATCAAACCAAACAGGTTCAAGAAACGTAACAATAGATACAGTGTATCCAAGCGTTAGTATTTCGACGAGCAGTGGTCAGAAAACGAGCAGGTTCCCCATAAACGCAACGGTAACTGATAGTGGTTCGATCGCTACCGTGTTCTACCGTTCAGAGAGTCCGTTGGGTAATAGTGATTGGATGGTGTTGAGTAATAGTAGTTCTGTATGGAGTGCTCCATTCAACAGTTCAGGAGTCACTGATGGTAATTACACGATACGAATCAACGCGACAGACACTGCAGGAAATAGTAACACGACTCAAACGATAGCGGTCACGTATGATACGAATGCTCCGAGCATATCGTCGCCTGTGGCAAGTGCAACGAATGGTTCTGCAGGAACAGTGTTCTCGTTCAACGTGTCGATCAGCGATGAGTCAACGGATGTGAACGTGACGACGATGTTTGTCACAATTGCGAAGAACTCGACGGTACTCGCTGTCCCGCTTACGAAGAGTGGTGCAGTGTATACTGCGTCGTGGAACTCTTCGGGAAGACCGAATGGATCGTATGCAGTCTCATTCGAGGCGAATGATAGTGTTGGGAATCGTCGGACGATGAATAAAAGGTTTTTGCTCGCAGTGTCAAACTCCTCAAGAGGGTCATACCAGAACGAGTCGTACTCTCTTACAGGAAACACGCTCACTCACTTCAATAACTCCCTTAACTCGAGCAATACTATTCTCGTTAGTATGCTTCCCGCTCGTGACATTTCGAACGCTTCGTTCTCTTTTGTAACGTATAGTACGAATCAAGAAGGCAGTGTTCCGGACGGAAAGATTTCTCTCGGAAAATTCTTCCACGTCGCTGTTGATAATGATACGAACACGAATCTTTCGTACGCGTTCATCAACGTGTCGTATACTGCTTCGGAAGTAACAGATGCAGGAATTTCGGAATCATCGTTGAAAGTGTTTAAGTGGAACCCGAGTACGAGTGTATGGGATCAGTTGTCGAGGACAGGAGTCGTGAGTGGGAGTGGTGTCGTGTGGGCGAACGTTTCGAGCTTTAGTAGTTTCGGAGTGTTTGGAGAGTCGACGAGCAGTCAGGGAGGTGGCGATTCTGGAGGAAGTTCCGGAGGTTCTGGTGGAGGTGCTGGTGGTGGCGGAAGTAGTAGCAGTAGTAGTCCTCAACAACAATCTCCTCAGCAACAAGCTCCTCAACAGTCAGAGTCTCAACAACAATCAACTCCTCAAGTGAGTCTTGGTGGAGTTCAGAACATTGCAACTATTTCGAGTGGCGGAGGTAGTGGTTCTTCCGTAGTGGACTCATCAAGTAGTGGTGGAGGCAGTAGTGCTCTCGCGTGTGCCGCAGTGACGTCGATGACGAAGCAAACGGTAACTG
>CAYHWM010000007.1:0-17093 GCA_964359925.1 uncultured Methanosarcinales archaeon | reverse complement strand
ATGCGACGGTGGTCAACAGAAGAAAGAATAAAAAAAATGTACGCGACAATAACCACATTCGAATACCCCGACGGAGCAATCATAGGAGCATACAAAACAGAAAACGTATCACGACACGACCTACAATCACTCCGCAACAAAACCATAGAACAAGTCCTCAACGAAGCGAAACGAGAAATCAACCAAATGACGATATACCAAGAAATGATGAAAGAAAATGAGAGAGCGGTGAACTTGTTCACGCATTAAGCTTCTTTGTTCTCTCCCAGCAGTTTGAGAATCAAAGTAATAACATCCTCAAATAGTTTCTTATTCTCCTCATAAACTGACGAAGGAACTTTCTCACCATAATAATCCAAACGATTACGGTAAAACGACAATTGAGCAATAAAGTGTGCTTCAAACTCGAACGCGGGATGCTCACGAGCGAAGAACGAAAAAAGGCATTGATGATTCGAAGACCTGAATCCTTGACGAAGAAGGAGTGCGACAAGTAACTCTTTGATAACTTCGTAATATTGCTCTATGATGAACGACGGCTCAGTCATTTCAGGATTGAACGTTTTTACGAGATCGTGACGCCGTTGAGCCATCTCGATGATAGAGAGAACTCGCTCTTCATCTTTCTCTACTTTTCTGATGAACTGTTTCTCACAAGAACTCCAAGGTTGAAGAGAAATCATACTTTAAAACTCCCCTGCAGTTTAATCCCATTGATAACATTATTCTGCAGGTGCACAGGAAGTTTTTTTATATCAGACTCGACGAACAAGTGCAAGGGATGTTTCAAGAGTTTTTCATACTTTGACAAGTTCAACTCCTTTTTCTCATACGACTGAACAAACAAGTCAATATCACTTTCTTTTGTTGATTCGCCCTTCCGCACCGCTCCGAAAAGAATGATGCACGAAGGGTTCAACTCATTCACAAGATGCTCATACACCCCCGACGAGAAGAGACGTTCGATGAAATGCCACGTTTTACGAAGACGAAACAAAGGAAGCTCGTCAGCAGAAGTGTTGTCACTCTTCAGAATTCCCTCCCGTTTGAGTTGAGTCACGTACACTTGCACCGTTGAACGAGGAAGTTTCGACTCTCGTGCGAGATCACGCACCGTCCATCGTTTCCCAGGATGCTCATATACCGCGTCGAACAATCTGTCCCATTTCTTGTTATTTAGTCCCATTTTTTAGTCTTAAGTACAAAGAACTGGACAAGTATATAAATGTTTGGAACAGAAAAAGAGACGGGAAAATACTCACACACTCAACGCGTTGCACCGCATCACTGCGTTGAACGCTCCGAGAAAAAATTAAGCGATAAGAGAGACTTTTACTTCTTGAGCGATAAGTTTTTTTGATACTTCGAAATCTACCTCGATCAACTTTTTTACTATGAGGTTATCGGTATTCAACTTATACATCTCAGCCCTTCCAATCCTTCTCGTACTCATCACAATATTCAAAGCTACAAGGTCTTTCCAGAACTGGTGCAGTGTTGACCACCCTATATCCGCATTTCTCGCAATCTCTGTAAGACTGTAATCAAACTCTCGATGTTCAAGGAAAAAGTCGATTACTTTCACGACGGGAGAACTGCCAAAAACCATGACAAATGACGATTTCTGTTCCATATCGTTCTATTAGGCAAGCTTGTTTATATACTTTTCGCAATTTGAACGTTCACTCTCGTGAACAAAAGTATATAAATCAATCATACTTGTACTGAACATATGAGTGAACTCCAGACAGTCGTACTCAGAAAACTTTTCAGACACAGATATATTGGAGGAAAGCACACCGACATCGAAAACCTCACGAAAGGAATACCACGCGACAAAGCAGGAGATGCGAAAAAAGTTGTCGAAGAACTCATCCGAGAAAAAATTCTCCTCCAGAAACCAACAAGTTATGGACTCCACGTCAGCATCAACCCTGAAAAACTCTCCGAGATACTCCGACTGCTCGAAGAAAACTCAAAGAGTTGACGCGTTGCACCGCATCACTGCATTGAACGCTCCGAAAGAAAACTATGCAATAATTGGTTCTTTTACTTCTTGAGCGATAAGATTCTTAATCTAAACTATCTTCAAGATTCCCACCATGTCTTGTTCTCTCAAAAAAGACACGCCCTTCTGGAGTCATAGCATCGTAAAGGAAATCGCGCATCTCCCCCAGATATTGCAAAATCTGGTCGGGGTTACATTTCTGAAATCGGGCAATATACTCATCCAGATCAGCAGTATTTTCATACTCCATTTTTCACCATCCTCTCTAAAATAGTTATATCTCTCAAATCTTTTGGTCTCCCAGCAATTTTTTTTAATGAAAGCAAATCCTGCACAGAAGCAAGGGGGATTTGTTTTCCTCGTACATATATACTTTTTCTTCTTTCAAAACAATCCTCAAATTGTAACGGGTGATAAATCATCAAATCGACTTCATTTTTCAAATCGTTCGGTTGAATAAATGTGAACACTTTCATATTTTTTTCATGATGCCAAAAATCGCGTTTTTGAGGATCTTTCAATTCTTCAACAGGCACTGAAACTCTTGGAACATAGTTGAGACTACTGAGAACACCGATTATTTTATCAAGATTTTCACTCTCCAAATCAGGCAAGATATCTAAGTCAAAAGTTGCTCTCACGAATCCATGAAAACCTATGGCGATACCTCCAATAACAAGGTAACGTGCTCCTGCATCGGAGAGTCCAACTAATTCTTTTTCGTACATAGAAATGTGCTGTTTTTCTATGTATATAAAACTTTCGTTCTAAACTACTAAAGAGTGACAAAAGTACTTATTGTGAGCGAAAGGTGACAAAAAAGATGCACAACAATACCTCTCCCTTCAAAAACCGACCAGTTACGAACTCCACGTCAGCATCAACCCAGAAAAACTACCAGAAGTACTCAAACTCGTTGAAGAAAACTCAAAAGAGTGACGCGTTGCACCGCACCACTGCGTTAAACGCTCCGAGAACACTCCGCAAGACGAGACCATCATCCTTTTTCTTCAGCTTCTCGAACTGTTCCGCAACAGTTTCAGCATCAGCGAGAGAGTATTCGTAATACAGTTTCTCGACGCTCCTAAAAAAATCAACGAGCGACTTCGACGATTCCTTCGGACGACGCTTTAACTCGTCAGCGATATCCTCCAACGACGAGACAAGCTGGTAGTTTGCCGTTAGAGGTTGCTTCTTCGTCTTGTGCAACATTCGAATACAATAATTTGATAGTTTGTTCACGGTACGCTCAACATTTTCAACGTGCTCCAACGACGTTCCTTTCTGAGCGTCCTCCAACAAGACCCCAAGAATGTGCCACAACCTTCGGAGAATAGAATCATACTCCTCGACAGACGCTCGCCCCACGTCCCGTACTTTGAGTTCCGTTCTTGACTGCTCAACGACCTCCATACCGAGAAGTTCAGGGAGGACTCGTTCGAGAATCGTTCTCACTTGAGACTCTTTCTCATACTTAATCGTTATCTCGTCAACGCCCTGCTGGTACAGAATGGCGAAGAGGCGGAATTTAAGACGGTCAACGCTCTTGAGGTCAAGCATTGTTTTCGTTGGAGAACCTTGCGAGTTCGTCGAGATAAGAATACCTTCCTGCGTTTCAGTCACGTCGACTTCTTTCCCTTTGGAGAGCTTATTTTCGTCAGCCCACGATTTTGGAATACTCACCATCAACGTCGATGTTCCTTGCTGAACGAGTTTTCGTTTCATAGTAGTTGGTAGATTGTAGATGGTAGTTGGTAGATGGTGGAGAGTGGAAGTAATATTTAAACCTTTCCTATTAGTATAAATGTATAAGTGTATGTATATTCTATAAACAAAAAGTATAAGTATCTCTCTGTCGCCCCTTTTCAATAGTGATGAGGGACGAACAATGACAACCTATCTTACAAAAACACTTCAAGCACTCGCACTTACTGTTGCAGGAACAATAGGAACACTCGGAGCATATACATCAACAGCACACGCAACGCCAACACCTGCAGAACCCACACCTGCACCAACAGAAACATTCTACATTGAACAAGCAGTCAAAACAGCAACAGACGAACGAATCACGAGAATGCACATCAACGGAAAAAAAATCCAAGCATCACACACCGAAGGAACAACACTCACTGACAAAGTAGCATCAAAACAACCACTACACCTCGGACTCCTCGAAGGAACACTCGCACTGTACGGTGAAAGAACCGCGAAGACACAAGGAGTTGGATTTGACCTCATAGGAAAAATAGGAACAACTGCAACCGTCGGAGCAACATACGAAAACAATGGAGAACAAGTCGTCGACGTCCGAGGAGGAGTCGACAATACGTTTACGGCACAAGCAGGAATCGCTCGACAAGCAGACGCGACACAGTACCACGCACTCTTCGGACTCGACCCAGTAAAAAATATGCGAACCTCCGCGAGCACGGTACTCGACGAAGAAGGAAAAGGAAAACTCAATTACGGAGCATCAGCACTCCACACGATAGGAAACCAGCCCGTCGGGTGGTGGATGTTCGGAACTCAAGACCAGCACGGTAACGGGTGGACGGACGTTCTTATCGCTCTCGACCCAACGTTCGGATACAAAGCAGGACACTTTCCATTAACACTCGACGACAAAGGATTAGCTGACGTTTCCCGCGTTGACAACATCGCAGACTTCAGAGCACCATTCAACAGTGCGAGAGGATCACTCGTTGCGAGAGTCCGAGACAACCACGGAACGACAGGAAGCAAACACTCCGTAGAAATAGACTACACGAGAACAAGAGGAAACACTGCACTCACTCTCGGAACTGCTCTCGGATGGAAGAACAGCGACACGAACAACGGAACACTCACTGCGAACGTAGGAATAAACAACAACGGGTGGAACCTCTACAACGTTACAGACCTCACCAAAGGAAAACACCCAGAACACACACTCTGGTTCTGGAAAGAATGGAGGTTTTAGAAATGACTGAACCGACCATCGACGAAATAACCGCCGAAGCACTGAAACTTCTCCCGACGAGCAGTCTCAACTACGCTCAAGAAGAAACACTCTTGAAAGCAACAGAACACTTTCTCCGAAACAAAGGAACTCCCTTGCCCGAAACATTCGTTCGCGACGTCCACGATGAAAGAGCACGCTTCGAACAATTATCCATTTACTCGCTTGTGAGTAAAGCGTATGATTCACTCGTGGAAGAACAGGGGGATGACGTTGAAGGATTGTTCTCAAATAGGCGTGTCGAGAACATTGATTGGATGGGCATTTCAAATTATGAAGAATTGCTTTCTGCAGACATAAGCTTGAAGATAGCTCAAGAATTTTTAAACGCTCGAAGAAAACCACGCAATATTAGAATAACACCCATCACGCATCCTGACAGCAAAGAGTATAAAACTTTAGTAAGACAAAAATCAATACCTTCCACAATCAAAAAGAACCTCGACTTGCTCCTCGAAGCACCATACCAAGTAAAAAAAGTCACCGTTAAAGAAATACCGCCATGCAGAACGCGAGTAGTAGGAGTTTTAGAGTATTCAAGCATAGAAATACGAGTAGAGTTCGGAGTGAGGGAAAAATGACAGAACCAACGTTTGAAGAAATCGTAAAGTATGTTTTGGAACACGAACAAGATGCTCTGAGAGATCTTTCAACACGAAGTGGATCTGAAGGAATGCCTCCTCGACACAGACTTTTCAAAGATTCTGCAATAGAAATCATGTTAAACAGAAGACCAAAATTTGGCGAGGAAATTTTTATAGGTGTTGACGTCGCTACAAACTCATACGCACTCGCAAGCAAAGCATACGACACACTATTGAGAGAACGAGAACCACCAACACTCGAGGATGAAGTGAAACGTCTTGGCATACATTGCACCATAAGGATTGACGACTCATTTGAGTTTCGTTTTCGACCCGAAGATGATGCGCTGAATGTTGACGACTTACTCATTGATAATCTTGGAAGAACTATTTGTGACATGTTTAATCCAATAAGTAGGAAACCGAGACGCATCGTTATCCCTTTAATAGGAGTAAACTATGGAGCACTCCTCAATACAAAAGGAAAAGAAAGACTCACAGAAGTTCTCACGACAAACACTCGAAAACCGTACGCAGTTCAGAAAGTTACAGTAGAACTCGACACCGACGAACTCGCAAAACAATACGCAGGATGGCAACGACCCATCGGAGAAGTAAGAGTAGAATTCGGAATGAGGGAAGAATGAAAGAACCAACAGTTGAAGAAATAGTTGCTCTCGCATTAAAAAACAAATACGCATCGCCACAAAGGGATGTTATACCATTTAGGAACACCTCAATATTGCAAGCAACAATCAGACTACTGCCACTACTTGCACCTGTAGACCTTCAAGTTCGATTGCTACTGCGTCTCACGAACTCGCAGGTATATCTATTCGCAGAACAAGCATACGATGCACTTGTGAAAGACAGAGTGGAAACACCAGAACTTTCTGATGAAGTTGTAACGACTGATATGACTCTCGCACCTCCTCTTGAAAGATTAGTAACTCATTACATCGCAAAGGAAATAGCTCAACAGTTCTCAAACCCTTCACCACACCCAACACCAAAAAAGATTATTGTGTCACTTGGATTGGTAGAGTGTAAATCGTTATCTTCACACGAGGAACAAACAGTATTACGATCAACTCTTGACCAACTCATACCACAACAGTACCATGTCGAAAAAGTAGAATGGAAAGAATATTATGTACCAAAAGAAGAACAACAATTCGGGTTTGGAAAAGCAGGAGAAGTCAGAGTAGAGTTCGGAGTGAGGGAGGAATGACCCGAGACCATTCTTACACCGTCAAACAGTATGACTTCAAGCATTCATCGCTGGAAGGATTAAAACAACTCTTTTTGAACATTCAAGAACGAGAAGGTGAACGACGAGAACCAACTATTGAAGACCTCGTACGACTTCATCAAGAACTCGCACTTCCCGCACTTCTTTTTCATACTTCAGGGTATGCTTCAAAATATCGAAAACCAGACAAAGTATCATTCATCGCGAAAGAACAATCAACGGGAAATGTCGTCGGGGCACTCCGCGTTATGCCACTCGAAACGTACGTTTCGCTCTACGCTCCAAATAATGCAAAACTCAGGAAAACACTCCAGTCGGGAGCAACAAAAATGTTCGCTCTTGGGAGTGCAAGTCATATAACTCTGTACGCCCCACCATTCCGCGAAACAGCGATCGTACGAGAAACTCCATCAGCGAAAATAACGAAAGCACTTATCACTCACGCGATAGGAAAACGATCCAATCCGCTACGCGACTGGTTGGATGATTTCTGCGTTCATCCATCAATAGTCATCGACATCCCCGCACGAGATTTAAACAAGAGAGGAGTACTCGAGAACGAGTATGAATTTATCACGTTCGCAGAAGTACACCCGCACACTGGAGAACCAAACACCACGGAAGACAGAATATGCTGGTACTACAAACGAACGAGGGACTGGTGAAACGATGACCGACCTCCTCTCCATTCCTGAAAATTATGATTTGTTTAGCATAGCGTGTCCTCATTATGATGAGTTGCAGACTGCTGTTGGTGGTGCAGTGCAGGATGCTATTTTGAAGTCCGCGGCTGCTTTTAGTCAGAAGTTCTTTCTCGATATTGGTTGTGGTCTTGGTGATACTACAATGGCAGTTAGGGAAAGTTGTCACCCCCCTTTTAACTTTTTTGTATGCGCTCTCGACTCTAATCCTGCGGTTATGACAAAATTGGAAGCCCCGTATCTGAGAGACATTCTCAGTATCGTTTCTGACGCACTACCATTTTTAGAACGCCACGGTCCGAATTATTTCGATTGCGTCTACTCCGCTTGGACTCTTCACAACTTTGAAAGAGACTATCGTTCGAACGTCCTGAAAGAAGTTTGCAAAGTTTTGAAACCAACAGGAACGTTCGTCCTCGCCGACAAGATACTTCCTGATAGTCTTGAAGAGTTAAGATGTGCATACGTTCAACAAGAAGAATGGTTCGACGTTTTCGACAAGATTCGCCGTCCAGACTTAAAAGAAGCGTGGAGACAGCACTACCTCGAAGACTTACACCCTACAAAAGTTTGGTATGATAAGGAAGCAGTACAAGATTTGAAAAGTGCAGGATTTAAAGACGTCAAAACGAAACACGTTTGGGGTCTTGAAAGGTTGATAGTTGCGATGAAGTGATTTTTTCTAACTTAATAACGCAAATATGGAAACGGGAATTATTTTCACTTTATCTTTTAAATCTATATCTTTTTTTGATAACAGTATTTTTTGTGAGAACTCTATTGTTGGAAAATCTCTTGGTGACACTTTTTCTTGCCATTTCACTTCTATTCCTATAGTTCCTGAAACAAAATCTATTTCTTTGGCACTTCTCAAAAATTTTACTTTAAGCTTGTTTCTTCGCAGACATTCTCCCACTATTCCTTCTACTATTTTTGGAACGTCGTCAGTATTTTCAGTAATCCCAAGTGTTTTTAATGATGCGATGTGAAAAATGAAAGGGTCAATGAAGTACACTTTTCTTTCTTTTCTGAAAAAAGGAGTTTTATCGTATTCTTTCCAATAACTTCTCAAAACGTACAAGCTTTCAAGAACTTCCAGATAATCTCTTACTGTTATGTGTGATGGAATTTCAACTTCTTTAGCGAGTGAACTCAACGAAAAAGATGAAGAGTATCTTTTTATAACTCCTTTGAGTACAGCACTGAGCGTTCGCTCACTAAGACCAACACTCGCGATATCCCCCGCGATCCAATCCCAATATATTTGATACGTTTCATCTTTTATTTTCCCTTCTTCTATTAACTCGTAAGCAGCACGTAAAAATCCACCACAATGAATGTACAACTGAAACAACGTATCGATTTCTTCGATGGAAGAGAATAGAAGTGGTGCAGTCGTTACTATCTCGTTCAGATTGCAAGTTTTAGGAATTTCGGTTTTCAGTTGTTCGCTTCCAAAAACGTTGCAAAATTCTCTGAACGTGAGAGGCAAAAATTCTTTTACCTTGATTGGTCTTCCGGGAAATCTTTCTTTTTGTAGTTCTAACGTTGTAGAACCCGTAAAGTAAAAATTCATTCCCTCATGAAGATCTTTTATTTCGAGAATTTGTTTTACTGCTCTTTCCCAATTTTTGACAAAACTTATTTCGTCAAAAAAGACGTATTTTCCTCCGGACTTTTTGAACAAAGAAACAACATCTATCACATCTTGAGGGTTCATAACAAGATTGCAAACAAAATAAAGACAGTGTTTTGCGGGAACGCCTTTCTTCATAAGTTCATACATACAGAGCTTCAAATATGTCGTTTTTCCAGTCTGTCGAGGACCAAGAATGAGATGATTTCCTTCAACAAACTCAGGCACGAATCTTTGCCTTTTGCCGAGAGCAGAGCTCACTTTATCATCTCTTTCCATCTCTTCGCCATCTGCCCACCAAGGATTCTGGCTACTTACTAAATTCCAATCCATAGTTCGATAACACGATATCAGAACTATATAAATGTTTCGATAGTACGATATCAGAAATAGGCAGTATTCTGACATCACGATATCAATACTATTATTGGTACCTTTCCTCAAAGATAATAGTTCTCTGGTTTTCTTCACGCGTTTCTAAGCTCACGCACCACGTCGCACAACTCAGTAGTTTTCAGTGATACGTGCTGATACCCTGGAGGTCCTTCAACGAAACCTTTCCTGTGAGAACAGTTCTCCAAGTACACTCCCGTTATTCCTTCACGAGGATAGATGTATATATAGATGGGAGACTCTTTTTGTCCATGAGGAATATACCGTAAGCACAGTATTGTTTCCCCACCAGAAATTCCTTGCCTCGATCGAGGTTCAATAATGACCACCCCTTTGGAGCACCCACAAGCAGTTTGACCACCAGAAGACAACAGTTCAGAAGTTTTCCCTATAGCAGAAACGTCGAGAGTTAACAGGTCATCAAGAGCTTCAACGTGAGACATCCCCCCAGACACCATACTCTGAAGGGTACACTCACTATTATAAAAGAGTTTGCGGGAGAAGGGAGTATGAGAATATGAAAATGTGCGAATGTGAAAATATGAGATTGTGCGCAGTTTCCACATAAAAAATAGTTATTGCAACTTTCCCAATTCTTTCACTGCATCACTCAACTCAGCAGAAGGAAGATCCTTCCTCTGGTACCCAAAAGGGCCTTTACTGAACCCTTCAAGAAACTCATCGCCTTTCTTGTACGTTACAGCAAGAGAACTCTTTCCAGGATTGTTCTCGAGGTACACGTGAACAGGAGGCAACCCTCCCTGTAACGAAGAATACCTGAAATGAACACCAGTCAGTCCCAACTCAGAAAAACCAAGAGGTTCAACAAACAATCGACCATTCGCGCCACTAAACTCTGAACTCGCTCCCTCATGAATCTCTATCACTCTTTCCAAATCCTGAGTCGTAAACAATCTGTTGGACTCGAGAAGCGAGAGAATATCAGCAACAGCAATCCTCACACCATTAGTACCAACAGCAGGCATACAGAAACGCCCAAAGGAAGAGTATAAAAGGATTTATGAAAAGAAGAATACACGTTCACTCCTCGCGTTCACTCCTGAATACTGCAATCAACTTCCTTCAAGTACTGCTCGATTCTCTGAGTAATATTATCAAGGTGTACAGGTTTCACTCTCGTGACGAACGCTTCGTGCAACGAAAGCCCATCAACAATCCTGAACTTTCCCTCGTGCTTCTCGACGAGGTGCAAGTCCTTCAACCGTTTGAGCTGGCGCCGAAGATTCGGAGGAGTAATCCCTGCAATCGCAAGACCCTCTACCTCACGACGATGATGAACTTCAGCCTCGACCTCCCCAGAACTCAAAGACTTCTTCAAGAGGATGACGTGTAAAATGTCAACAATAGCATCCCTACTATCCCCAAGATTAAGAAGCCCGAGAGAAAGACAAACCTTCTTGACAAGATCACGACCCTTCAAACCACCAGGATGCTCAAACTTCCTCAACGTAATCTCAGAAAGTGAACGATCTTTCATAGAGACAACTCCGAAACTCCAAAGCTTTTAAAACTGTTGCTCCACTCCAGCCATCAGGTGGTATTATGAAACTATCAATGAAATGGACATTCACATTCTGCACCGTACTCATCGCACTCCTGCTCATCACCGCAGGATGTTCCAAAGACCCAAACGTCATCACGGGAAGCCAAGGAACAGCACCAAATGGAGGCATCATACAAAACGAAGCGCCAGCAATAACAAACATTGATTCCAACGGAGCAACAACACAACAACCAGAAGACAAAACTACTACAACACTCAACCAGACAACAACGAACACTTCAACAACCACGACAGAAAAGAATACGTCAACAACCCCGAGAGTTATCGAAATGACCGCATCAAACTGGCAATTCTCCCCGTCGACGATCACCATCAAGAAAAACGAAAACGTAACACTCAGAGTAACAAGCACCGATGTCACCCACGGACTCTCCATCCCCGCACTCGGAATCAACAAAAACATACCACCAAATACTACAATCAACATCAACATTATGACGAATACTACAGGAAACTACTCATTCCGGTGTAGCGTGATGTGCGGTGAAGGGCACCGAGAGATGACAGGACTACTCGCCGTCGAGGGATAGTTTTTTAAATACATAAAAACGAGCACATAAAAAATAGAGGTGTTCGTATGAAAAAGTCATTCTTGAGAGTGTTCAGCGTCTTTGTATTCTTATTGTTCGTCAACGCAGTATTCGCGGCAGTTCCGGCAGACTCCCAATCTCCACCAACTCCTTCAATTCCAACAATTCAAGAACCAAGAGCAGAAAAAACACCACCCATAGGAAAAACAGTTCAAGGAGACAACCCATTCAACGATTTCGGAGGAATAACAGAGAACGGCAGAACATACGCTCCAGGAACAGGTCCTGATAACAATGATTTTGGCGGGGAACCGTTTGGTTCTGATCAAGGAAGAACGTTCGCTCCAGGAACAGGTCCAGGATCTCGAGATGATTTCGGAGGACGTGAAGAGTTCAACGAAGGACCGGGAGGGTTCGAGCGTGAAAGTTTCAAGAACAGAGAAGGAGATTACGGACCAAAACTTCCTGACTTCAGCAAACACCCCGATGGAGTGTACGGGATGGCGTTCCAGTATATTGATGACGATGTTGATGAAGCTGAAATGATGAAACAGTGTTCCAATCCTGAAGCGATCGCAGATTTACTCGTCGAAAAGATAAAGTCAAAAATAGGTTCGGACTTGAAAGCAGTTTGTGATGAGTTTCCTGTTGCAGAATGTCAAGAACGAGTGAAGGATGGTTGTGGAAGGATTGGACAACCACCAAAAGAATTCCTCGAAGGAGCATCAGACCTCGAAAAGAAAGAAATGGAAGCACACTCTTGCCCCGTCAAAGACGAAACAACATACACCGAACTCTGCAAATTACGATCAGAAGAGTGGAACAAGGCACGACGAGAAGTTATTTCTGACAAAGAATTCTGCGAAGAACAACTATCCAGAAACGGACCTCAAGAATTCAACGATGGGGGTTCAGAAACTGTTACAGGAAGAGAAGACTTCAAAAAAGAAGAATCACGAAATGATAATTTCAAGAACGAACCTCCTCGAGAAGAGTTCAGACCAGAAAAGCAAGAAGCTCTCAAGCAAGAATTCGTGAACGAACAACGAGGATTCCCAAAACCAACGGGTGAAGGAAAACCATTCCCAGAAGGTTCTCGAGGAGAAGAAAGAAAAGAATTCCCTAAAGGGGCTCCGTCGGAAGAATCACGACCAACGAGTGCTCCAGCAACAGAATCTCCGCAAGCGTCTGCTCCGTCGAAAGAATCTCAACCAGCACCAGCTTCTACTTCTGACAGTTCCGGAAGTTCAGGTACAACCGGTAGTGGTGCGAGTGCGATTACGGGTCAAGCTATAGGGAGTTATTTCAAGAAATTTATTACGGGTGCCGCGATAGGTCTTGGTATCACTGAAGAAGGAAGTGGAGGAGGAGACTCATCAGGAGGTAGTTCTTCCGGCGAGTCTTCGAGTGGAGATGGTGGAAGTTCGAGTAGCGGCGGGGGATCAAGTAGTGATGCCTCATCAGGATCATCAAGCGGAGGAAGTTCTTCAGGAGGAGCTGGCGGAGGATCGCAACCACCACAAGGAGGAACAGGACCTCAAGGACCAACAGGAGATTTCAGACAGTTTGACCAAGGTCAAGGAAGACCTGAAGGATCTTCCACGCCCGAAGAAGACAAGGCGAGATTTGATCGAGACAGTGAAGCAAGCAGGCAACCATCCAGAGAATCACCACGTGACGATTTCAGAAACGAAGAACAACGAGAAGAATTCAGACCAGAACAAAGAGAACAATTCCGTGACGAACGACCTCGTGACGATTTCAGAAATGAACCTCCTCGAGATGAAAGGAGAGGACCATCAAAGGAAGAAATGCTCAACGAGTGCGTCAATAGACAGAGCACTCAAGACTTTTCACATTGTAAAGTGGAAGCAAAATTAGAGATCAAGCGTCAAGAGAAAATGTGTTCTCGTTTCGACAAGGAAAAAGTACAGTGTGAAGAACGAAGCAAGAAGATGTGCGATCAACTCGAAACGGTAAAATCGCAGTGCACAGAAAAGATGACGGAAGAAAATCTTCGAGCGTTCATCTTGAAAGAAGCGAAGCGACGTTGCGCGTTCGCACAAATAGATACTGAACTTGAAGGAGCGGAAAGTGAAGGAGAACAACAAGAATATGTTGCTCTCGTAGCACTTTCTGATGATGCTACCGTGAAGGATATTGAATCTCTCGAGATATCTATGGGTGCAAAACTTGATAGATATCGAGCAATCAAAGATTCGATCGTGTACGGTGCTCATTACAAGACAAAGGATGAAGCAACAAAGGCGGGACAGCTCGCATCAAAATTCCAAAGTGATGCGGTGATGAGCGTTGACGTCGTTGAAGACTTCAGAGAAGGAAGCACTACGAAGGGCAAGGCTCTCGATCAGAGAATGCTCCTCGCGGCGAAACGTCTCGAGAAAGCAGGTGGAGACTTTACATCAGTTGCTCAATCACAGGATATCGTCGAAACTGCTCAAGAGTTGAAGAAGCAGGGCGACAAAGGTTTCGGGTACAAAGTCCTTAAATTTGTAGGTGCGAAGAAGGGTCAAGAACTTTCCGAAGCGAAGACTCTCGAGGAAAAAAAGCAAAAGTTTGACGAGATCGTCTCGACGATTGAGGAACAAATTGCTGACGAGAGGGATCCTGTGTTGAGCACGATTCTTTCCGAAGAGTTGTCATCGCTCAAAGAACAAGAGACCGCGTTCACGACTCACATCGAAGATAAGAAAGAGGGTGCTGGAGGAATATTCGGGTAGTGGCTGGTAGGAAGTAGTCAGTGGGAAGGAGGAGGTAGATAGTGGGACTTGGGGGTAGGCGGTAGAGTGCGGATTGTTATACCTGTCGACTTACACAATCTCGGGAATAGGACGACCGTGATACCACACTCTTTTACTCGGAGTGTCACCATACATAACAATATGATTCTTCAGTCCTTCAGGTAAAGACCTGCCGTTCCAGTCGTGAGTTGCAGGAAGTGAGAGAATTCTCTCTATACCAAGAGAGTCAAACTCTTTACTTGCTTTCCACATTTCATCCTTTGAGCACGTGTGAAGATATACTTTACCGAGAGCGCCCATTTCTTGATCAAGTGGAGTGACGAACCTTCTCCGAGGAACGAGTGAAGAAACTCCACGAACACTCTCAAAAATATCATACTCTTCAAGACTGTGACCAGGATCAATTTGAGAACTTACCAATCTATCCCACGCAGCAGAATTCATACCCCTCACGCAGCCCTCGAATAGTTGTCTCGTGGAGGTACTGCGAGCGGGTTTTTGAATAGTATTGCTGTTTCTTCTGGGTGGTATTCAGATATCATTACGATAAGCTTTGTTTGTTTGAGTTCTGCTAACGTTTTTGGTACGGAAGAGTAGATATGAACTCCTGCATCGAACAGAAATGGTTCTATCACTCCTCGTTCTTGAAGGTTAACAACGTACGCGGTTTTTATGTTTCGAGGAGCTACGGCTTCTTCGAGGACAAGCTGGAGCGAGCACGAGTCTGGAAAGTCTTCGTCAACGGTGAGTGAAACATCTGCAACAGTACACCCTCTCGTCGTCAATTGTCTCGTTTCGCACCGCGCTTTCCATCCTCTCAACGGGTAGTCTCTCACGTGGTTGTCTTGGTAGAGACGGTACGGATAGTGTTCCCGAACTGGTTTGTTCTTTGTCATACTGTTACTCGAGGAGAGTTCACACTTTAAAAACCTTTTCATATTTAACCATTGAAAAGTAGTGATGAATTGGTGCCTTTCCTGCCGAAACGTTTTCATACTCGAACCAACCACCGCCAAGAACGATGGGGACAAAGAAGAAAAGAAAGGGAGTACGAGAACAATCAATCGAAGAAGAACTCACCACAGAAGCATACTCTTCAGACTCCGAAGACTCACTCGAACTCTCACCAGAACACGCCACCACCGAAGCAGTAGAACAAGCAGAACAACAACGACTTGAAGAACTACTCAAACACGTAACAACGTCAGACAAACAACACCAACACGGCGACGACTACTACCTCCAACTCCTCTCAAAACACCGCATACTTTCCGCTGAAGAAGAAGCAACACTCATCAAAAAAGCACAATCGGGAGACACGAAAGCAAGAGACAAACTCGTCGAGTGCAATATGAAACTCATCATCAGAAAAGCACTCAAGTACCGCTCAGGAGACCTCACACTCTACGACCGCATCCAAGAAGGAATAGTGGGATATTACGACGGCATCGCCACATTTGATGAATCAAAAGGGTGCAGACTCAACACTCACGCGGACTGGAAAATGAGAGCAGGAATCCAGCGAGCAGGAGTTGACACAGGAAGAACAGTAAGAATACCATCAAATCGTTCCGACCAACTCTCCGCTTGGAGGAAAATGAGAGAACACCTCAGACAAGAACACGCACGAGAACCAACAACGAACGAAATAGCCCACGCACTCAACCTCTCAGAAGTAGTAGCGAAAAACCTCGTCACGCACCTTGGGAAAAAAACAACGCGCTCCATCAACTCACCACTTTCCTCACACTCAGACAAATCAGGATACCTCGAAGATGTACTCGAAGATACACGAACGACAGAACAAGAAACAGAAGATGTCAGAAGAGATCACGCCACAGAAGTAGAACGCATCAAAACAATAGTGAACACGTACGCCCAAAAAGGAGCAGGAAAAATATCGAACGAAGACGCACAAGAAATATACCTTGCGAGAAAAGGATTCAAAGGACCAATACCAACACTCGACGACCTCGCAGAAACATACCCCATCACGAGAGAAGCAATACGACAAGTAGAACTAAAAATACAAGAACACGTCATCACGACGATACGCGAAGATCAGACACTCTCAAAAATACTACTCCCAGAAAACGAGCACGAAGGAATAGTAAGAGTAACAAA
This sequence comes from uncultured Methanosarcinales archaeon, assembly GCA_964359925.1. GTDB lineage: Archaea > Nanobdellota > Nanobdellia > Woesearchaeales > ARS49 > JACQMS01. The sequence goes on along the minus strand of CAYHWM010000007.1, from coordinate 517 downwards.
CAACAAACAATCACTCGAAGACATCAGAAGAAAAGAAAAAGAAAGAAAACAAAGAATCAAAGCGCAACGACAAGAGAGACCAACAAGTTTCACACAACCAGCACCACCATCCACTCCCAACCATCTACCTCCCACCATCCACCACCTACCAGCCACACCCCACACCACCGAGGAAGAAACAACCGAACAACCAGAAACAATCACTCCAGAATACTGGAACGCTCACTACACTCGACGAATCAACGAGAAACCAATAGTCATACAACCGGACGGAAGATTACTCCTCAGAGAAGGAATGCTTATGACGAGCGAAGCAACACTCGCACTCTCAAGAATAGCACTCCTCAAAAAAGCTCCCGGAAAAATGAGAACATACGAGTTCAGCAACATCGCACTCTGGAGCTCACTCGATGCAGGACAAACACCAGAAACACTCTGGAACGCCATCGAACAATTATGCAGAAACACGCCCAGTAACCAGTTCCGAAAACATTTCACAGACGTAGCAGAAAGATAC